>CATMBH010000007.1:0-17184 GCA_950063985.1 uncultured Fidelibacterota bacterium | reverse complement strand
CAGCCAAGTCATTGCCCATAGAAGCTCTGCTCGTATGCCCAACTGATGATCTTAATGCTTCTGAAAAGGTACCATTTCCATTGTTATAATACAGGTAATCATCTTCATGGAAATCGTTTGAAATATAGATGTCGGGGTATCCATCCCAATTAATATCTCCCACGGCCACGCCTAATCCATATCCCAGTATACTTTCATAAATTCCTGATTCTGTGGTTACATCAATAAAGCGGCCATTGTCATTTCTATAAAGCTTATCGCCAACCTCAACGTCTCTTTTATTCCGTAGTTCTATGTGTCCATAGGTACCTTTTGAATGAATGGAGTGATTTAACAGAAACATATCCAGGTCATTATCCAAGTCATAGTCAAAGAAAGTGGCCTGCCTGGAAAGACCTTTAAAATTCAGACCATATTCGGCACCGCTTTCTGTAAAGGTAAGATCCCCGTTATTGATGAATAACAAATTCGCTCCTCTTTTATCTAATAAATTGGAGCTGCATACATAGATATCAAGAAACCCGTCCCCATTGACATCTGCCATTGTCACCCCGGTGGTCCAGCCCTCTATACTGCCAAAGACACCGGCTTTTTTAGTAATATCCACAAAATGAAAATCACCTTCATTCAAATACAGGCGGTTGGGATACATGTTGGCGGTAAAATATATATCGGCTAACCCATCATTGTTAATATCCCCAACTGCTACACCGCCGCCATCATAAAAATAGAGGTAGTTGATGGAGTTGAATAATTCCTCTTCAATCAGAATGTTTTCAAAGTTGATATTTGTTTCTGAACTTGAAAGTTTAATAAACAAATGATCCTCCGTTTTGGTTTTACCGCACCCCGAAACAATTAACAGGATATACATGAATACAATACATAAGGCGTGGCGAGAACGAATGTACATAGTGATTACTTGACAGGAGTACGCAGCAGCGCCCGAAAAGAATCTGTTGTGACGAATCGGGTATTATAGGTCTTTATATATGTAATGAGTTCTTCGTCTTCTGGATAGGTTTCGCCAGGGCTATATGGATAGGATCTCATTCCGTGAAACGGTAGCGGGTGCACCGTCTGCCCTCGGGCAGTGTTTAAATCACCGTCTTTCAGCCAGCCATCATTATAAAAAATAAAGTCTCTGCTCCATCCTTTCTGTAATTTTTTAGTGCTGGTTGCATCAAAGGTTATGGATATTTCTTCGCCGGCATTCATGATTACATATTTACTGTCTGATTCCTTGAGTAATGACAAAACATCCCCGTAACGGGTATATGCCCCGGTAAGATCTCTCCATTTGGGGCCTGTATAAACGCTATGATAATCGGGAATGCTCGGGCTGTACGGTGTTGCCTTGGTCAACTTGGAAAAGCCTCTATAGTGCAAATCAGCAGAAAGCGGGTAAAGCTCCGCTATGCTAAGAGAGCCGCTGGAAACATTGATAGCATAGTATATTTGATCCCAATATATTTGCATATTCGTCCGGATGCGAAGCCGATAATCATTAGTCAGAAAACACCCGGTTAGGTCAACCACCATTGTTTTGTTCTTGCCTTTGGGAAAACCGATGTTTTCAATCACTGTTTTCCATTTGCCATCTTTATCAGGAACCTGCAGGTAGGGGAAGATAGATCCGGCAGCGGACGACTGGGACATGTTTACGTTTATACTTGCATCTGTTGGAAATAGCCATCCATACAGAAAAAGATGCACGCTGTCCACTGAAGACATCTCCCCCAAGTCAAGAATAAGATCGTGTGTTTCCGTGACTCCTTGATAAGTTGAAGGAGTAAGATTGGAAACATAGTTACCATCTGCATGCAAAATTTTTCCTAATACGTTATTTCCCCAATCATCATGCGCTGATAGCGGCTGGCGTTTTTCTGCAACAGTATAAATACGAAACGGTGGAAAAGGCGGTGGTATAAATGTTCCATCTACAACGATATCTATACTGTCAGGATGATCAACAACCAGCAGTTTTACCCGGTCTAAATACGGGGTTTCCCAAAGTTCGGTGGTGAATTGCAGTAAATATTGTTCATTTTGTGGGATAAGTTTTTCTCCGGGGATCTTGAAATACTCGCTTGCAGAATTCGGAAAGGCATAAACGGGTTCCCCGGACATGATTCCAAGGGGCATGCCCAATGCACTGGCCCATAGAACATCCGTAGCAAATTCATATTCATTCCCATTCCATACAAAAAGCCACGGACAAGAACCCTTCAGAATCTGTGTTTCTACGATGGTTTGGTTTCTTTCCGGGTGGAAGCGATTCTGCGGTACACCGTTGGTCCACAGCACGCGCACCACATCGGCCTTATCGCGATTGCCAAGGCCGAAATGGGCCACGGGGTCGGTCATAACCCGCATTTGATACAGGTCTCCTGATTTTACCTCTACCTTCGAACCTATGCCAAAAAAGTTATTTTTAGAACTACCTGTACGTAAACCGGATAATTGTACAATTAAATAGTTGTTCACATTTCCGCCATCATTGCGTAATAAACGCAGCTTGCCCTGAAGCCCAACCAACACAAGGTCGAGGTCTCCATCATTATCATAATCAACCGCTTCTACTTGGGTAGTGGCGGTTATATTATTTGGAAGAAGTTCAGTGGCGTTTCTGTATTTCCCCTCACCATTATTATACAGCAACCATAAACCTGAATATCTATTTCCTCCATTTTGGGCTGCGCCTGCAATAACCAGATCCAAAAAACCATCATTGTCGGCATCAAAAAAAGTGGCATCTAGGCCGGAAAAATCCCCCATTTGGCTGAACGCCTTATCAGACTCATCATCCCGTTGAAACGTTCCATCGCCCTGATTGCGCATTAAGGAATGGTTTTCACCGGTAAGGCCGGTAATGAATAAATCCAGGTGACCGTCATTATTGTAATCGCCTGCGACAACAGACCCGGAACCTGTGTTGGTTAATCCTGTGTGTTCAGAAATATCCCTGAAATAGCCTTGGCGCAAGTTATCATAATATCGATTAGGGGCGCGGTGATTTAATATAAAAAGATCCATGTCCCCATCATCATCAAAATCGCCGAAACTAATATCCCTGCTTGTGACTTGTTGGCCATTAACACCTGCTTCTTCACCAATATCAATGAATGTTCCATCCAGGTTGTTTCTGTATAACTTGTTATTAGAGGAAGTTGCAAGATAGAGATCTAAATCACCTTCCATATCAAAATCAGCAAATTTGGCACTCATCGCACCTGATGCAGTATCAACACCAGCAGAAACCCCAACATCTACAAATGATCCATTGCCGGCGTTTCGATAAAGCCTGTTGGCCTGACTGTTGGTAATAAATAAATCTAAATAGCCGTCGTTGTCGTAATCAGCAAAAATTGCCGACAGGTCCCTGCCCGGATGCATAATTCCCGCATCTGCGGCAATATCTGAAAACGTACCATTGTTATTCCTAAACAGGTATAGCTTATTTGTTTGCTGTTCGATCAGCCATTGAGATACAAACAGATCTTGATCTCCATCGCCATCATAGTCTCCATGCGCCATTATTGTCTGTGGTGTATTATCACTGTTCATTGTGTTGTCTGTTGATGAAACAATGTTTAACCCGCTGGTAGCGGTTACATCGATAAAGATGAGGGCTGTGGGCAGTTCATTTTGTTCTTTTCTAGATGGGGGCGCCAAACGACTAAAACGATAGATTGGCGATCCTGAAATGGGACCGCTTGTGCCTCTCAAACGGTTAAGCGAGGCCCCATAAAAGGATGTTGGCTTCATAATGTTATGAAACATAATTGCGGGGGCGATGGCTTGTTTGCCTTTTCCCAGGCGCATCAGGTCTAACACTTGGGAAAATATTTTCTGGGATCCATCTGCTAACCGCGGCAAAACCTGGCGGATGGTCTCCATGTGGTGTACTGCTTCAGTGGGTTTTTCATTGCTTAAGAGCAATTCTACAAGCCGTAAACGGGCTACTATATTTCCCGGGTGAATATTCACTACTAAGGCCAGATAATCGATTGCCTTTTCCTGGCTTTCAGATGTTTGGTTACCAGCATAGTATAATGCCAGCTGATAAAGTGATAGTACGTGTTCAGGTTCTTTTTTGATTGTGTTTTCAAGGGTGGTTATGGCATCTTGCTCTCTAGCCGTTAATTCATACACTTTTGCCAGTATAAAACGGATATCTGACTGTGCCGGAGCCAACTTTAACGCTTTAAAAAGCCAGGCTTCGGATTGCTCCAACCCCCCGCTCATATTCAGATATGCATAGCCAAGATTGGCATACCCCAGAGGTTCCTTTGGTGTGATTTCAACCAGTTTTCGAAATTCATCAACTGCGTCAAGAAGCCTGTTTTCTTCCAAATAGGCCAACCCCAGGTTGCGGTGCGATACAACTTGTTTAAATGTTTCTTGACTTATCTTTACTTTTCGTTCACAGCTGTTGATGACTAAAAAAACAATTAACAAAGTCAGTATTTTTTTGCTTTGTCTGATGATTACTATTGTATTGATAACTTGGTACAATTAATTTTTTGTTTTGTATACTTGAATGTGGCTGTCATTTTTAGCAAAAACAATTACGTCCTGTTTATTTTGATATTTCACTACGGATATATCCCTTACCTGCCCTGACACTCGCAATCCGCTCTCGGCCATAGGGGCAAATATAAGACGGCCTAAGGCATCTCCGTACAATAGTGTGCCATAGCTGGCATCATATCGACCCAGTTGCGGGGTAACACCGTAGAGATTCCCTGCCATAAGTAGATCTTTTGATCCATCTTTATCAAAATCTTCAGCTATGATAGCATAGACTGGCGACAATTGTGCTTCCAGCGGAAGCGGTTCTTCTCTAAAGGTTCCCCCGGCAGCGCCGTAAAAAATGGTAGAGCTAAAGGTGTTTACTTTTTTAGTCGTCGCATTTTGCAGTTGTTCTGAAGTAAACACCTCTGTTATTTCTTTGCCGGCATAATCAGCGTGCGTTGGAAATTTTTCTTTGAACTTTGGCATTGCAGTTATCAAATCAGACCTGAGCAACACCGGATAATTTTTATTTAATTGAAAATTACACAAAACCTGTTCTAATGTCCCGTTGCCGTCGAAATCCGATATATACATTGTAACCGGTTCCCGGGAAGAGGCCTTAAGTTTTGTGTTGTGACCTAAATTCCCCGCAACAATATCGATAAAACCATCGCCATTTATATCCTCAGTAAGAATACAGTTCCACCATCCGTGTGTTTGACCCAGCCCGGAAACTTCGGTTACATTAATCAAGTTTGATTCATTGTTTTTCAAAATGGTTACCGGCATCCATTCGCCAACAACAACCAGGTCCAAATCATTATCATTATCGTAATCTACCCACGCTGCATCCGTTACCATCCCGAGGTTGGTTAAACTGGGGGCAAATTGTTCGGTAACAATTGAGAAGTGTCCTTGGCCATCATTTTGCAATAAATAGTTCACGGGCGTTTGCCCATATCTCCACGGAATACTGCGGGTACCCACAAATAAGTCCAGATCACCGTCGCCATCAAAATCCCCTGGTTGTACACATGACCCGCTCTCATAAAACGCTGGTAATGATTCACCAGCAAGAGACAAAACGCCCAAACCATCATTTATATACAAACGGTCTTGGAGTGCGGGAGCCCTCCGGGAAAATTCATTTCCCCCGCTAATGACATAAAGGTCTTGGTCGCCGTCCGAATCTGCATCAAAGAAGACTGCGCCCATATCCTCTGATATTTTGTTCTGCTCAAACAGTGGTTCATGGGTGCTCATAAATTGTCCCCCTGCCTGTTGAATATAAAGTCGTCCAGGATATCCTTTTGCACCACCGATAAATATATCCTCCAATCCATCACCATTAACATCACCAACCGTCATTTTAGGGCCATCTGTAGACAGTTTATGGGGCATCAGCGGCTCCCGTTGAAAATCAATAAAATCGTTTTCTTTATGTCTATGCATAAGGGGAAATTTATCCGTGACATCCTGAAAGAGCGGAAGAGATTCTTCTGTCTTTTTAGTGGTGATGAGTATACTCTTAGATTGCAACAGGGTAATCATTGTATCCACGGGAATATCTTCTAATTTACTTTTTTTCCCATCGGGCCATATAACTATCACGGAGTCAACGTGGGTGTTTTGCCCCAAGCCGAATGTAAGGGTATAATCATTTGAGGACTGGAATGCTTTCATGGGCGATTGTTCCTGAACAAAAAGCTGTCTTTCTGCACAATGCACCTTAATTCTTGCTCCTATAGCAAAGCTATTTAATCCGCTACCTTTTAATTGTATTTTTAGGTAATGATTTTTCGTCTGTGTATCTGTCTCGTTTCTATAAACAAACACCTGCTGGTTTACGTTATTGATCACCAAGTCATTATCCCCGTCACCATCCAGATCGCCATAGGCCAAGCTGTTGGAAAAGCCGGGAATGTCTAAACCCCATTCCCTTGCCATATTTTTAAACTTTAGATCCCCTCCGTTTTTGAAAATATAATTAGAAAGGGGAGTTGATGGTATTTTCTGTATCAATTCAGGCAAATTAATTTTTTCGCCACTAATCAAACGATGGATATTTTCATCGCTTGACAAGTAATCCAGATAATCCTGATTGGTAACGTCCCGAAAAATGCCATTACACATAAACAGATCCTTGAAACCGTCGTTATCGAGATCAATGATATTGACTCCCCAAGTCCAATCAGTTGCGGCCACCCCCGCCAGCAAGCCAATATCGCTAAAGGTCACTTGCTGGTTGGCGTCTATATATCCGTTATTGATCTGAAATGTATTCTGGGAAAGTTGGTGGTAATAATCCCAGCTCACTTTTTTTTCATTAAATGTAAATGTTTCAAACGTAAACGTTGTTTTCAGGCGTATATCGTCCTCAGGCAACATATCTGTGGTAAAAATATCCATAAAGCCATCGTTATTGATATCAGCGATGTCGGACCCCATCGAGGATAGGCTGGTGTGCTGAAGAATTCCTTCCAGGTTTTCTACAAACGTTCCGTCTTGATTGTTCATGTATAGATAGTCGCGTTCAAAGAAATCGTTTGCTACATAAATATCCAGCCAACCGTCATTGTTGACATCGCTCACTGTCAGCCCCAGCCCAAAACCAATTACGCTTCCGTATATACCGGCGTCTACACTCACATCGGTGAATAGTCCATCATCGTTGCGATACAAGCAATCGCCACCATATGGATCCCGTTCATTACGCAGGTTTCTTGAAAGATCAAATGTGCTTAATGGGCGGAATGCATTATTCAAGAGGTACATATCCAAATCCCCATCGCGGTCGTAATCAAAAAAAGCTGCATGGGTTGAAAATCCTGTATTGTTTAAGCCGTATGCGGCTGCTTCTTCTTTGAATACAGGAATGTTGTTATAGTTAGCACCTTGATTGATAAACAGTTCATTGGCTTTGTTATCACCTTCCAGGTTGCCTGAATTGCATACATATATATCTAATAACTGATCACCATTAATATCAACGATGGCAACACCGGTGGACCATTTGTGCTGACCGGAGACACCTGCTTCTTGTGTAATATCACGAAATTGAAAATTGCCTTTATTTATAAAAAGTCTATTAGGCAAATGGTTTGCAGTTAAATAAATATCTGGCAAGCCATCATTATTCACATCACCTATAGCAACACCGCCACCATTGTAATAATTACGGTATTTGAACACATTGAATTTTGTTTCATTCGCCAGCCTGTTTTCAAATTTTATACCCGTTATCTCGCTGGGCAACAATGTGAACAAGCCTTTTACCTCAACGGTGGGAATTTCCTTTGTGCAGGAGAAGAAAAAAGCAATAAGAATCCATAGAGAAGAAAGAATGATTTTGGGAACGCTCATGTTGCGAAAATAAATTAACCTGTGAATTATTTTGAACAAAAAAAGAGCGGCAGTAATTAAATAATGCCGCTCTTTTTAGCTAATACTTTACTCCCTTTGGGGGAAGCCACTACTCTAACCAAGAAAAAGCTACAAATTCAGGTTCCTTACAATTAATACCCTGGGTTCTGCACTAGGTTCGGATTTGCATCTAACTGGCTTTGTGGAATAGGATAGAGCACTCTATGGGCACCACTGACCTCTTTGTGTGTCCAAGCGTCAAGAAATGTTCCGTGTCTGATCTGATCCTGGCGACGAAAGCCTTCCCAAAGCAGTTCATGGCCGCGCTCCCAGTAAATATCATCGGCAGTAACACCTGATATAGGATCGAGACCGGCGCGTTCCCGTACCATGTTAAGATATGTATCTGCATCTCCACCTAAATTGAATTCAGCTTCTGCTTTCATTAACAACACGTGCGAGTAACGGAATAATTGGAAATCAGTCCCAGAAAACCATCCGGTCATATCAGGATCAATTGGCCATTTGAGCATACGGGGTCCAGCATGTTCGTCAGCATCCACAAGAGGATAATCTACCGTAAAACTTAACGGAGCGCCTTGACGATCAAACGCCGAATCTCCGGTTGCCGCCCCGTGCAATACATACGTTTGCCCTACCAGTATTTGGTTTAGTCTATCATCTCCTTCTTCGAAACTATTATAGAAGTCGGTGAGAACAGAAAATCCATTCCACGGACTGGCAGGTATATTATTATAATGCAGTGTTGCCATGTGGCGGAAAAACGAGACTCCATCCAATGGTAAAGTAGCTTGAACGAAAATGTTTTCCGTGTTTGCGGGTCCTTCATTTTCAATCGCAAAGACGTCAGTAACGGTAGGCATTAGAGCATACAACCCGGAATTAATGACGGCGTCACAGGCAGCTTTACATTCGCTCCACATTGGCATACCCATATAGACTTGCGCATTCAAGTATATGGTCGCCAACAGTGTGTTGGCAGCGCCCTGGGTTAATCGGCCATAACCGGCAGAACCGTGTGATTCCTCCAGGTCAGGCATTTATGCATTGATTTCACCTACTATCCAATCCATCACCTCTGCTCTGGATGTTTGTGCGGGTGGATTATCTGGATCGGTTTCTGCATCAGTGACAAGAGGTACGTCGCCATACAGATCGATCAGCCACCAGTAATAGAATGCTCTGAGCACCCTTGTTTCTGCAGTATAGGTCAAAACAAGATTGGTTTGTTCCGCTCTTGAAAGAGCATCCAGCGTAGAATTAGCTCTCGCTATACCGCCATAGGCGCCGGACCAACCGCCGCCAACAAAACCGAGACTGGCATCCCAGTCATGTAACTGCAGCGCTCGCCAGGTTCCGCCATCGTCCCAGTCTCCACCCCGGGTGGGGACAACAATGGCATCAGAGGAAACTTCCTGCAAAAACATATAGTCTCCCCACTGTGCTGCGCCGAGACTGCTATAAACAGGTACTACTGCAGCAGTTAATTCTGCTTCAGTATTATAGAAGTTGTCTGGTGTAACGACACTATAGGGTGACTCTTCCAGATCCGTGCAGCTCCAAACCAGTAATAAGCTGAAGAGTAGCGGAACTGAAAATCTAATTTTATTATTATTGTTTAACATTCTAAGACTCCTTTCATAATCCAACGTTTATACCAAAAGAAAAAGTTCGAGCTCTGGGATAGTTAGTGTAGTCAATTCCCTCAGCTAAACCAGAAATGGTGCTTACTTCCGGATCATAACCCGAGTAATTAGTTAGCGTAAGCAGGTTATCGGCGCTCACGTACAAACGTAGATTCTTAAAATGAGCGGTATTCAGTGTGTACCCGACTGTTATATTCTGCAATCGTATAAACGACCCGTCTTCAATAAAACGATCCGTAAAGGCCACTGCCGCTTCAGCGCCCAGGCCAGCCGAAACATCATCTGCTGTCTCAGCGAAGAGATTAATGTTATTAAAAGGGTTGGATGGCCGCTGATATTCCAAACGTGTATTATTCAGAATCTCGTTCCCCTGAACACCTTGGACATTGAAACTGGCGTCAAAGGCCCCAAAACTGATCACACTCGTAATGCCGAACGTATAATCCGGGTGGGGTGAGCCCAAGATTTTCCTACCATCATCAAGAGGACCGCCTGTGGATGATAATATTTCCTGTCCGTCTGAGTCATAACCCTCGAATTCATATCCAAAGAATGATGCAAAGGCTAAGCCAGGCTTGATAATCGCTGACTGAACGCCGCTTAACCCAGCACCGCCAACTTGACCAGTAATAATGTATTCTACATCTTTCCCTAAGCTGATCACTTCATTATTGTTGCTGGCAAAGTTGAAACCAACTGACCATGTCATTTCGCTCGTGGACATAATCTCAGAATTCAATGATAGTTCAAACCCCTTGTTTTCCACACTGCCTACATTGTCCAATTTTGTCGTAACCACCGCTGGTTGGGGAACATTTACTTCAACCAGCATATCCTCGGTTGTTTTGGAATACATATCCACAGTGCCGGTTATCTTGCCGTCCATCAAAACAAAATCAACGCCTAAATTCATGTCGCTGGTGTTTTCCCACTTCAGGTCGGGATTGGCCAGCTGGTTTGCAGAAACGCCGGTCAGCAACACACCACCGATAACGGCATTCGCTCCGGGACCAAGGGTTACCAATGAGCGGTAGTTCCCGATCTCCTGGTTTCCTGTAACACCAAAACTTGCCCTTACTCTAATATCATCTGTTGCGCGGAAACCTACAGATGCAGATGGGAAAACACCCCATTTGTTATCTTCGCCAAAGCGTGAAGATCCTTCTCGGCGGAGGGTGGCCATAAAATTGATTTTTTCACCCATTCTATAAACGGCACGCCCAAAGAAAGAAGCCAAACTGTTTTGTTCTTTATAGGAAGAAGGAGCTGTTGTAAAATTCGCTGCACCGCCCAGATTATTATATAACCAGGCATCGGAAACAAAACTTTGGCTCACTGCTGTAAAACCGCTGTTAGTAAACTCTTGGGATGCATATCCCGCCAGCAATTCCAGGTTCGACGTTTTGTAATTCAGCGTTGAACTAAAGGAGATATTTTGCCGTTGATTGTTTTGGACGCTTGCATTACCGCCGGTTGCTGCGGCATAGGGCAGTGAATTGGGTTCATAAATACTGCGCGTGTATGATTCACGGTCCGAACCCAAAATTACCTTAGCGTTCAGCCCTGACATAATCTCATATTCTGCAGTTGCACTGCTTAAAACGCGCATGTTTTCACCAACATCCGCAATTTCATTAAGCAGGGCAACGGGGTTACGGATAGTCGTAGTAGCGTATTCATAATACGATCCATCAGCATTTTTCACAGGATACGTAGGGTTGAATTTTAATACATTGGTGAATACACCACCGAAATAACCGGCCTGTTGATTATAGGGTGTATTATTACGCGTTTGGGAGGATGGGTTGAGTCTTAATCCTAAACGTAATTTGCCATCTAGCATGCTGTGGCTGACATTTAAGCGGGCTGAATAACGCTCTAGTTCTGAATTTATTACAACGCCCTGTTGATTCAAATAGCTGAGTGAGGCCCGGTACTGTGTTTGCGGAGTACCAGCGCTGAATGAAATATAATGACTTTGGGAAAGCGCTGTCCTATAGATCTCATCTTGCCAGTCCGTGTTGGCGCCACCATCTTCGATGCTTGCACCAATGTCGCTTGCATAGCTCTTATATTCAGAGGCACTCATCAGATCAAGTTTTTTTGAAACTTCTGAAGTACTAGTGTAAGCATTATAAGAAACGGATACTTCGCCGGGGCGACCTTGCTTGGTGGTTATCAGGATTACTCCATTACCGCCTCGAGCTCCATAAATAGCGGAGGATGAGGCATCTTTTAGTATATCTATAGAAGCAATATCGCCAGGATTCAGCATGCCCAGCGGATTATCCCGGGTACCATCAGCCCCGGCACCGGCACCGGTGGTAAAACCTGTGGGAAGCGCAGAAGAATTGTCTATTGGTACACCGTCAATTACTATTATCGGGTTATTGCTGGCGTTTATTGATGTGCCTCCGCGAATGCGGATACGCGGCTCACTGCCAATATCACCATTGTTCGCGGTGACGACCACACCTGGGACCCTGGCCTGCAGCAAAGACTGAAGATCGGTGGTTGCACCTTTGGTAAAGCTGCCCTCTTTTAATGAGGAAATGGCGCCAGTTACATCCCTTCGGGATTGTGTTCCATAGCCTATAACAACAATATCTTCCACCGCAATGGCTTCCGATGATAGGGCAAAGTTAACCGTTGCAGCTGCGGTTGCGTTCGCGCCGGTATAACCAATCATAGACGCTGTTATCGTTGCACCTGCAGGTACATTTACAATGGAATAGTTACCATTAGCATCTGCAGCATCGCCGAGGTCAGTTCCTTCCACAACGACGTTTGCTCCAACTAATGCATCACCGGTTGCAGCATCTGTCACTGTTCCGCTTACTGTAGTTTCTCCCTGGGCAAACATTTGACCAACAAGAAACAAACTTATAGTAATAAATAGTGCACTTCTATTCACGAGAGACCTCCTGTCTTTCTAATTAAGCTCCTTGGAATTGTAATATTCCACTAGTTTATATTACAACTAGTTTTATGTTTTCTCAAATTATGTTCTCAATTAAGTAATAAACATGAACTTTCCATTTTAAAGAACAGAATTTAACGTTTTGGTTGCAATTCATACAAATTAGCTTGCCACGGATATAAATCAAAAAACGATGGTTTGGGCTCTGGGTAGTTACTCACCGCCAACACAGCTTTTGACATGTCTAGCTGGTCATCTAATTCAAAAGTATTTTCTTCGTCGCTGAAATTAATTATCACTAAATATTGATTTTCCTCATCCTCTCGCAAGTAAGCAAATACGCGATTGTTTTCTTCCTGAATCATTTCAAAGTCCCCATACACCAATGTTGGGTGATGTTTGCGAAAGGCGACCATCTCACGGTAAAAATTCAGAATTGAATCTGGGTCTTTTTCCTGTTTAGCTACGTTGATCTTTTTATAGTTGGGGTTCACGTTAATCCATGGTTCTCCCGATGTAAATCCTGCCATTGGTTCATTGTTCCAGTGCACAGGTGTGCGGGCGTTATCCCGGCCCTGGACATGTATAGCCTTTAGCATCTTTTCAATGTTGCTATTTTCTTTTTCAATTACGCGATAGGCATTTAGGGTCTCTACGTCTCGGTAGTCTGTTATGGAAGGAAACGCCACATTGGTCATTCCAATTTCGTCTCCCTGATATATATAGGGCGTTCCCCGCATTGTCATTAGCAACATTGCAAGAGCCTTAGCTGATTCTACCCAATATTCTTCATCATTTCCAAAGCGGGAAATCATTCTTGGAAAATCGTGGTTGCCTAAAAATATGCTGTTCCAACCATTGTTTTTTAACCGTTCATCCCATTTCCTGTAGATTTTTTTAAATTGGACAAAATCGTATTTCCTGTAATCAAATTTTCCTTCAGGTCCATGATCCATAGTCATGATATCAAAATGGAAAACCATATTTAGTTCCTTTCTTTCCTCGCCCACATATTTTATAGCGTTCTCAATATCAATCCCAGATCCTTCACCAACGCTCATTACATTATAGTGTGATAAAACATTTTCATACATTTCTTTCAAAAATTCATGAACCCGGGGTCCGTTGGCATATACTTTATTAACTGTTTCCCAAAAATCTTTGTAAGGTGTATCATTATAGTTCCGCTTGGAAATCACAGAAATAACATCCATGCGAAAACCGTTAATGCCCTTATCAAGCCAGAAACGCATAATGTCGTAGATTTCCTGGCGTACCTTTTTATTGTCCCAGTTCAGGTCTGGTTGTTTTTTGGTGAACAGGTGTAAATAATACTCATCTGTGGTGGGATCATGCGTCCAAGCGTTGCCGCTAAAATAACTCTGCCAGTTATTTGGGGGATCCCCGTTCTTCCCTTGCCGCCATATATAGTAATCCCGCTTGGGGTTGTCTTTAGAGGACCGAGATTCAACAAACCAGGGATGTTCATCCGATGTATGATTAGCAACTAGATCCATTAACAACTTCAAATCCCGCTTTTTCATTTCTGCCAGCATTCGATCAAAATCTGCCATGGTACCAAATTCCGTCATAATATTATAATAATCACTGATATCATAACCATTATCATCATTTGGTGACTCATATATAGGGCAAAGCCAGACAACATCAACGCCGAGGCTTTTTATATAATCCAGTTTATCTATGATACCGGAAATATCGCCGATCCCGTCTCCGCTGGTATCATTGAAACTTCTTGGGTAAATCTGATAGATTACCGCTTCTTTCCACCATTGTTTATTCATCTTTCTTCTTGCCCAGTTCTATCTGACGGTGATAAGAGTATAGATTTTACTGATCCGGTCATACAACCCTTATAATTCCACTACTGCATTTGTCAGCCGACTGTGTTCTGCAGCAAGGGCTATCAAATGACTCTCTAAAGATATTTCAATAGACGGTTCAAACAGGGTAGTATTATTGGTTCGGACAGCTTTTAAAAATTGTTTTAACAGACCGAAATCCCCGCCGCCGTGGCCTCGTTCATCGTTGTTGTTTTCTTTCCACACAGTTTCTGAATTGTTGTTTCGGAAGTTGGTAACTGTAATAGTGTCCATATCCCCAGTCGTCTCCCCCATGGTACCCATAATGCGCGTCCTGCGAGAGCCCTGGGTAAAGGCAGACATGGTGAAGGAAGCTGTGATCCGGCCCTCGAATTCCATTGCAACCACTTGGTGATCAACGACATTGTTGTCGCTGTGATAAACACAGCGACCGAAAGGTCCTTCTTTTAGTGCTTTTTCCCGACCTGTTCTAGATAAATCGTTTGTAATTGTATTAACCGGCCAGCCGCTTTGATCCATATCCAAATAGAGTTTTAAGGCAGAATAGGGACAATCCTGTTCCACTTCACATCCATCTATGCATCTTTTAGTGCTACCAATAGGCGCATTTTCTTTTTTGAAATGGGTAAGTGCCCCAAAAGACGCAATACGTTTGCAGCGCTTGCCAACAAGCCAGCGCATTAGATCAGTATCATGACAGGATTTCGCCAAGATCATGGGGGATGACGTTTCGGATCGAGCCCAACTTCCACGAACATATGAATGAGCCATGTGTGCGTAATTCACCGCTTCCAAATGTTCTATAGTGACCACCTCACCAATCAGCCCAGAATCAATAATTTCCTTCATTTTTTGATAATGAGCTGTGTAGCGAAGCACATAGCAGATACCAAATATTTTATTTGATTGTTCAGCGGCAACAGCTAATTCCCGGCATTCTTTTTCTGTTGTGCCCATGGGTTTTTCCAAGAGCACATGATAGCCTTTTTTCAGTGCTTTCTTTGCAGGAGCTGCGTGCATTTGATCCTGGGTACAAATAATAACAGCGTCGGCTTGTTTTTCCACAGCCAGGGCTTGCTCCCAAGATTGAAAACAGCGATCTATCTTAAGCTGATATTCTTTTGCAAAAGCGGCTCTTTTAACCGGGTCTGGTTCAGCAACGGCAACAATATTCATTTCATCCGGGAACGCCTTGCTATAGCTGGCGTGGGTATTGCCGCGGTCTCCAGCGCCAATGATCAGTGTATGAACGGGTGTCATTAATATTGTGTTTCTGACAATTTACGGTATAACAATATTATTAGGTATATTTCTTATAATTCAGCCTGTGCTGCCGCCAGTCGGGCCACCGGCACACGGAACGGCGAACAGCTTACATAGTCTAGGTCATTGTCCTTGCAAAATTGAATGGAGGCCGGATCGCCGCCGTGTTCACCACAAAGGCCTATCTTCAAATTTGCTTTCACCCCACGGCCAAGCTTAACAGCCATGGACACTAGTTTACCAACGCCCTTCACATCTAAACTCTGAAATGGATCCCCGGGAAGTATATTTCTTTCTAAATAATCCGGTAGGAATGTGCCTATATCGTCCCTGCTGAATCCGAACGTTGTTTGCGTTAAATCGTTGGTCCCAAAGCTGAAAAATTCTGCATGTTCTGCAATTTCGTCAGCTGTCAGACATGCCCGCGGAAGCTCAATCATTGTGCCTACCATAAAATTAAAAGAGGCTCCTGTTTCCTTTAACACTTTTTCAGCAACTGCTCTGACAATCGCTTCCTGGTCGGTGAATTCAGAGACCGTGCTTACTAATGGGATCATGATCTCCGGGAAAACAGTTACGCCTTCATTAGTTAGTTCAGCCGCTGCTTCCAAGATTGCTCGTGCCTGCATTTCCGTAATCTCCGGATAGGCAATTCCCAGCCGGCAACCGCGATGGCCAAGCATAGGATTAAGTTCATGAAGGCCGGCTATGCGTTTTTCAACGTGTGCTTTGTCCAAACCAACATGTTCAGCCAGTTCCTGTATTTGTTCATCGGTAAGAGTCAAAAATTCGTGCAGGGGCGGATCCAGCAAACGGATAGTTACCGGCAGACCTTCCATGGCCTTCAGAATGCCCTTGAAATCGTTTTTCTGGAAAGGAAGCAATTCCATTACAGCCGCGCGGCGATCAATTTCGTTGTTTGCTAATATCATTTTGCGCATGGCCAGAATTCGCGTTTCATCAAAAAACATGTGCTCGGTTCGGCACAAACCAATTCCTTGGGCTCCAAATTTGATAGCTTGCTGTGCATCCGCGGGGCTTTCGGCATTAGTCCTGATCTCCAACGTGCGCACTTCATCAGCCCATTCCATCAATTGTATGTATTCCGGATGCGTGTCCGGATCCGTTGGTATTAATTCCAATACTCCCTTATAAACATTTCCCAGTGTACCGTTCAAGGTGATCCAGTTGCCTTCTTTTAATATATTATTACCTATATGAACTTCTCGCTTTTGTACATCAACATGAAGCTCTCTACAGCCAACAATACAGCATTTCCCCCAACCCCGGGCTACCAGTGCCGCATGGGAGGTCATTCCTCCTTTAGCGGTGAGAATTGCTTCCGCGGCGTGCATGCCATGAATATCTTCCGGAGATGTTTCTTTGCGTAATAGAATAACTTTTTCACCGCGCTTATGCCACGCTTCGGCATCATCAGCTGTAAACACAATTTGACCAGAGGCCCCACCCGGCCCCGCGGGTAAACCCCTAGCGATAACTGGCTCTTTTTTTTCTTCTAAACTCATAACTTTGGCGTAACAGCCTCCTTCAATATTAAAGACACCTGATGGAGACCAGCCATGCTCATCATCGCCTATTAACTCTTTAG
>CATMBH010000006.1:0-17292 GCA_950063985.1 uncultured Fidelibacterota bacterium | reverse complement strand
ATCATCTATCATCATTTCACGGATATAGCGGAGGGGAATAGAACCGTAGGACAGCAATTCCTCGTGAAATTTTTTCAAAGTGAAGTTTTCCCCTTCCTGGGCCTTATAATCCTCCAGCAATTCCAGAAAGAGTATGTATCCGGTAAAATAAGTGGATAATTGCGCTGATGTTAATTGTGCCCTGCGCCACTTGCCATTCGCTTCTGATTCTTCCTGGAATGTTTCGTTGATCATCAGGTCCAGGGCTTCCTGTTCCGTCATCCGCTCGGCGTGGATCTTCTGGTCAATGATGGCATTAGCAATGCCCCGCAGCTTCCATTTCTTTTCCACCAGACTATAGCGCGGATCGCCACCGCCAAGACCGGCATTCACCATCATATCTTCCGTATAATGGGCCCAGCCTTCGATCATCACTCCACTGCTAAAAGATGCCCGCACCAGCGATGGATGGCGGTTGGCATAATAGAGCTGCACATAATGCCCCGGCAGTGCTTCGTGGATGGACAATATTTTCATGGAGATGGTATTGTATTCTTCCAGGAATGATTCCGCCTGTTCGTCCGTCCAGTCTTCCGGAATGGGAGACACATTATAAAATGTGGGCAGGTTGCTTTCCAAGGGTCCCGGGGACTGCAAAGAAGCTCCGCTCACGCCCCGCTGATATTCCGGCGTTTCCCGAATTTCCAATGGCTTGGAATCGTCTAAAGTTAAAAGGTCATTGTCCCGGATAAACTGCTCCAGATCCGCGATGGTCTCCCGCGCCGCTTCCACCACCTTGTCCCGGGGTGCATGGTCTTCGGCTATACGGTCCAATACCTTTCGTGTCATTTTCAATTTATCTTCATGGGTATCCGTAGCTGGCTCTTCCCCGAACCATTCAGTGTATAATGGCTCTGCCAATACAAACATTTCATTCTGAACTACGCGTAAATGACGTTCGGCTCGCTCCATGACCTCCGGAGCGGTTATTCCTTCCTTCAGGGTATAAAATAATTTTTTATTATAAAGTTGCCGGCCAATACGAAAATCCCGAAATGAATCGTTGTTCTGATGGCTTTCCAGAAATGTAATGAATTCTTCCAAGGCCTGTTTTGCCAGACCGGCATTGTGTTCAAAATTCTTGCGGTAATCATCCTGCAATTGTTCAGCCATTTCCGGGATGGTAGCATCAAACATTCCGGCTAACCCCTTTGCCTGCTTGACAGCCGTTTCTAAATGGGGTTTAGAAAATTCCACCAGATTCTCCTGTGCTTGAGCCAAGTATTCTGATGTGGCCAAAAACCTACGAGATAAATTATCTGCCCGTTCTTCCACTGGGGCAAAATCGTAGGCCAGCAGGCTCTCGTAGGCGTAACCTAATCCCCACATGTATTGCATTGGATTCCAGGAAAAACTCTGCAGCTCATCCATGTTGAAAAAACTCGATTCAATCATATCCAATAAAATCTGGCGGTCGATACGATCATTGTCATTTAGCGTTTCAGAATCGATGGCATCCAGCTTTTCTTTGACTTCAAGCAAATGAGCACGTTCTTTTTCACGGCCTTTGGTGCTGATGTCCGGCAATTCACCATCGTAATCGTGAATGCCGATCCACGTAGCTGATGTAGGATTATTGGCAAAATGCCAGTCCATGAAATCATCACGGACAGAATGGAATTGAAAGGTTGTTGCATTCATCATAATAAAATAAATGGTTAGTGCCACGAGGGCGGTGATAAGAAAAACATATTTAAGGGAGGGTTGATTCATCTTGCGCCTGTGAAATTAATTTTAGAGTTTGCAAATTCCAACAGTGCTATGCATCAAATCAAGTCTTTATATCTTCCTCTGCTCTTGCTGTCTATTACAGCGTGCTCTGCCAAAGAAGGTGCACATACTGTGAACCGCTTAGCCCAAGAGCAAAGCCCTTACTTACTCCAGCACGCCGATAATCCAGTAGATTGGTACCCCTGGGGTGAAGAAGCCTTTGCCAAGGCCAAAACAGAGGATAAACCCATTTTTCTGTCCATTGGTTATTCCACCTGCCACTGGTGCCACGTGATGGAGCACGAATCATTTGAAGATGACAGTGTGGCCAAACTTATGAATCAATGGTTTGTGAATATTAAAGTGGATCGGGAAGAACTTCCGGAAATTGACCATGTCTATATGTCCGTCTGCCAGGCTATGACCGGCAGAGGCGGCTGGCCCTTGACCATCATAATGACACCAGAAAAAGAACCTTTTTTTGCAGGGACTTACATACCTAAAGACAAGATTGGTCGGCGATCAGGAATGCTGCAGCTTTTACCCATTTTAAATGACGCCTGGACCAACAAACGTGATGAAATCATGAAATCGGTTGATCAGGTCAAATCTTATTTGATTCGCGCAAATACACGAACATTGGGTGATTCCATAGATGAAAGTGTATTAGAAGCTGCCTATGGATATTATAATCAGAATTTTGACAATCAATATGGTGGATTTAATAAAGCTCCCAAATTCCCTTCACCCCATAATCTGATGTATTTATTGCGTTTCTACCACCGCACAAAAAATTCAAAAGCCCTACTATTGGTGGAAAAAACTCTTAAAAATATGCGTCTTGGTGGCATTTACGATCAAATTGGCTATGGCTTTCATCGCTATTCTACAGATAAAAAATGGCTCGTGCCCCATTTTGAAAAAATGCTTTATGATCAAGCAATGATTTCCATGGCTTATTCTGAAGTATATCAGATCACAAAAAATGAATTTTATGCCAATACTGTTCGTGATATTTTTTCATATGTTTTGAGAGACATGATCAGCGAAAAAGGAGGCTTTTATTCAGCCGAAGATGCCGACAGTGAAGGCGAAGAAGGAAAATTTTATGTTTGGACCGAGCAAGAGATTCTTGATATCCTTGGTCCGGAGGATGGTCTTACTTTTAATACGATTTTTAATGTCAATCCCGAAGGCAACTTTCATGATGAAGCTTCCGGACAGCAAAGCGGTCATAACATCCTGCACTTGCAAAAGCGAATTAAATACATTGCTGAAGATATGGACATGACTGCAGATGAACTTCATGGTAAAATATCTGGATGGCGCCAAACGCTTTTTGATATACGTGAAAAACGTATCCATCCTATAAAAGATGACAAAATTCTCACAGATTGGAACGGACTCATGATCGCGGCTTTGGCAAAAGGCAGCATTGCTTTGGATGACCCTGCTTATGCACAAGCAGCACAAAAAGCGGCTGATTTTGTTTTGCAGGAATTACGCACTGATGATGGCCGGCTTTTCAAACGACACCGCAACAATATATCTTCTTTAGATGCCCATTTAGATGATTATGCATTTATGATCTGGGGACTGCTGGAATTGTATGAAGCCAATTTCAATCCGGCCAATCTGGAAGCGGCGATCTCATTAACAGAACTCATGGTGGAAGATTTTTGGAATGAAGAAGGCGGTGGATTCTATTTAGGTGCTGATCATGCTGAAAAGCTCATTGTTCGTGCTATGACCGCTTATGATGGTGCTATCCCATCCGGGAATTCTGTAGCAGTTAGCATACTGAATCGACTGGCCCGCATTACCAGCAATATGGATTGGCTGGATAAAGCAGAAAAAACGTTGTTAACCTTTGCTAGCGAACTTGAACGCAATCCATCTAGTTATACCAAAATGCTTACCGGTTTTATGTTCAGTTTGGAGGCCAAGGAAGTGGTGGTGGTTGGTGATGATAATGAAGAAACAGATTTATTTTTAAAAACTATTCGTAGCCAATACAATCCTTCTAAAGTGATTCTTTTTAAAGATGGGGAAAATTTAGCTAAAATAGCACCTTGGACAGGAACTCAAACAATGCTTAATGGAAAACCAACAGCCTATGTCTGCAAAGATTTCGTCTGCAACCTGCCCACCAATGATTTAAAACTGGCATTGAAGCAGCTTGCAGAATAGATCATTATCAAAGCAACTGGGTTCAGCTCTGGCCAATTTTCAAGATCTGTTCGATACTATCGCCAAAGTGTTCTTCAAAAGAATTAAAGAAAAACCGGGCACAGGTTTCTTTTCTGAATTGGGTGAATCCTATTATAAATCCTATGAAGAAGCCAAGCGCAATGCTGAAGATTGACAGTTTGTGATTTTATACTTACCTGCTAAATTCCCCGCCTTATGAAACTGCATTGGCAGATATTATTAAACTCAATTCTGATTAATAAGGGACTTTATTTATGAAAAAACTGAAACTTCACTGGCGTGTATTGATTGCCATGGCTCTGGGCACAATCTTTGCCCTGATTTTTAAAGAGGACGCTCTCTTTGTCGCTCCGTTGGGAACAATATTCATGCGCTTATTGAAAATGATTATTGTTCCGTTAATTTTATTTTCCATCACAACTGGTGTAGCCAGTTTAGGCGATAGCAAAACCTTGGGGCGAATGGGAGCTAAAACATTTGTATACTATTTTGTAACATCCATTTTAGCTATTCTGGTCGGACTGATTTTAACCAATATCATACAACCCGGTGTAGGTGTTGAAATTTCCGGATCTGTTCAATCATTTGATTCAAGCTCTTTGCAAAAACCGTCCTCTCTGGGAGAAATCATCATTCGAATGATTCCGTTGAATCCCATTGCAGCCATGGCTAATGGCGATATGTTAGGTGTCATTTTTTGGTCAATTGTTTTTGGATTCGCAATTACTCGGCTTACCGGAAGACCGCAGGAAATGATGACGCATTTCTTTGATTATGGCTTTCAAGCAATGATGAAACTCACTCATGGCATTATTACACTATTACCCATTGGTGTCTTCGGTTTAATAACAAAAGCAGTGGCTACTTCTGGTTTTGATTTATTTAAAGCAGTCGGATTATATATGTTTACAATTGTATCCGGATTGCTGATTCACTGGATGATTACGCTGCCCATCATTTTCTATCTGTTTACGCGCCTCAATCCAATCAAGCATTTAAAAGCCATGGCCCCTGCGTTCATGACAGCATTTTCTACTAGTTCTTCCGGTGCAACTCTTCCCGTTACAATGGATTGTGTTGAAAATGAGGTGGGCGTTTCGAATAAAACAACCAGTTTTGTATTGCCATTGGGTGCAACCATCAATATGGATGGAACTGCATTATACGAATGTGCCGGTGTTTTATTTATTTCCCAAGCAATCGGTTTTGACTTGAATATTGCACAACAGTTCGTAATTGTTTTAACTGCCTTTTTAGCATCAGTAGGCGCTGCAGCCATTCCGTCTGCGGGATTGGTAATGATTTTTGTCGTATTGGATGCCGTTGGAATCAGCGATCATCCTGAAGTGGGTGTTATCGTGGGCACCATGCTGGCTGTGGATCGACCCTTGGATATGTTTAGAACGATGGTAAACGTTACCAGTGACAGCATTGGAGCTGTGATTATTGCTAAAAGTGAAGGCGAAACAGATCTTTACCCAGATAAATAAAATCTCTCCACCCAAAAAAGAATTCGATTAACCCTTGTTCCCGGTCGTTTGATCGGATAAATTTATACTAGCTTTTTAACAATTCCCGCTTGAGACACGTTATTTCAGGATCTTCAATAATTACCCTTGGAAGCTCTACTCTGCCGGCAAAAAACAGGCCTTCTCTGGTTCTCTGGAGTAAAGGAAGTTTGCTGTTGACAGGAGGCCGCCACTCATGATAATCATGATCCTGAAAAACATTCAAAGCGGGATATTTTTAAACCCCGGTGTTTAGTAAAATGCCGGGGTTTTTTTATGTCAATTGACCTAAAATCTTTTGGATTTTTCTGCTGGGCCCCTTGATGGTCATACGGACACCTTCATTATAATATTCACGATGCAGCACATCCATATCATCCTGGATTTCTGAAATTGTTTTCCCATCAGTAAAAGGTATATCGACTTCTACAGTTTGGAAGCTTTCATCCATGATGGATTGAATTGATTTTAAGAGTTCATCTAAGCGAAGTTTATCCAGTGCAGAAATCATGACTGCATCTGGAAACGATTGCTTCAATTGATTCAAAACCTGCATGTCCTCTACCAGGTCGATCTTATTCAACACAATCAAATTGCGTTTATCTCCAGCAGCAATTTCTTCAAGGACGTTTTTGATTGTATTGTAGTGGTCTAAAACTTGTGGAGACGATGCATCAAGTACAAGCAATAAAAGATCTGCATCAACCACTTCTTTTAATGTGCTTCTAAAACTAGCCACCAGGTCATGGGGCAGTTTGCGGACAAACCCCACTGTATCACTTAATAATATTTTGTGAGAATCATTTATATCTACTTGACGAATGGTTGTATCCAGTGTGGCGAACAATTGGTCTTGCACGTATACATCCGCATCAGATAAGGCATTCATGAGTGTTGATTTACCGGCATTGGTATACCCCACCAGCGCAGCGCGGAAAAATTTCTGCCTGCCCCTGCTTTGGATTATCCTTTCTTGATCGATCTTAATCAGTTCTTTCTTTAATTTGGAAATCCGTGTGCGTATCAGCCGCCGGTCAATTTCAATTTGCTTTTCCCCCATACCAGCGCGTGTTCCGATACCACCCATCTGCCGTTCAAGGTGTGTCCATTGCCGGGTTAACCGTGGCAGTAAATATTCTAAATGTGCCAGTTCAACCTGAGTCTTTGCCTCGCGGGATTTGGCATGTTGGCGAAAAATATCTAAAATGATGGCACTCCGATCAATCACCTTTAGATTATCAGTCAGATTCATAAAATTCTTAGCTTGTGCAGGGGACAGATCATCGTCAAAAATGATAAGCTGTGCATCCAGTTCTTTGGCCTGTTCAACAATTTGATCCGCCTTGCCTTTGCCCACCAAAAATTGTGGATTCAATTTATTCAACCGTTGAGTGATCTGACCTACAACTTCGGCTCCGGCTGTAACTGCTAAGAGTTCTAATTCTTCTAAATGTTCATAAGCAGTGGCTTCATCCACTTCGCCGTGAATTACACCCACCATGAGTGCTTTTTCTTGCTTTAAATCAAGCTCTTGCATTAGTCTTCAGATTTCAAGGCTTGTGTGTTTGGCCGACCAATGATCGTTTCAAGCAATAGTAAAACGATAGCTATAATTAAAAAATTTCGCCATAATGCCTTTCCATACCTTAAGTCCTGCAGCACAGCGGATGCGTTTTGACCGGGTGAAATATATTGTGCTCGCGATGCACCGACTGCATTTACAATCGACTGGCCAGAAGCTCTATTTACTGGACGCTCATGGGGATCAAGTTGCGTTGAAAATGCTGTATAAAATTCACCATCAGCATAGATTTCATATGATCCCAATTCTTCCGTTTGCTCAATAATCAGTGCTTCCTTATTATAATCCGGGATCAAGAGAATTTGCTTACCCGAAGGTGAATACACTTCCCATTTGGCATTCAAAAGTTTTTTGGTCATATTTATTTCTTTTATTTCTCCAGCAAAAACCGGTAGAGTATTGCTTTCGTCCGTCGCTAAAAGAATTAGCATGCGATGCAGCAAGGGGACAAATAGTCCCCGCAAAGCAAAATCATTCCATGCTAATCCAATGGGGGATGAAAAATAATATACATGGCCGCCGATCAGCCTGTATTCCAGCAAAAATGGGTCACCATTATGCATGGCTAAGATGACATTCTGATTCAAGCGCGGTCGTACTCTTGTATAACTGAAAACTTCCGGGAGTTCAGCGGAAATCTTTCGAACGGTCAGATCTGCAAAAAGAGCATGCTGTTTTTGGGATATTTCAACAGCATAATATGATTCAGCTCCAGCATTTATTGTCTGCACATAAATTGGCAATTTCAGCGCTGATTCTATTGCAGACGATGTTTGTTGCTCATTCGTATCTGAAATCCAAATCAAACCTCCACCTCTGGCAGCAAAGCGCTGAATGTCATCCAGTGCTTTCATTGAAATATTATTGGGTCTGTGCAAGATCAATACATCGGTGTCTTCAAGGAAAAGTTTGTCAATGGCTGGCATGATCTTTCTATACAGGTAGACATATTCATTTTCACCGCTGATGGATTTAAGTGCTTCTTCAAGTAAGAATACATCTTCCACTGATTCGCCAATCAGCATACAGGATATTTGTTTGGGGATGGACAATTCAAATGATTGCTCATTGTCATAAGCAAAATCATCTGCTGGAATAGTCATTTTTCCACGGATAACACCGCTTTTTCCCGGATAAGCCTGAAATGAGAATTCTTTCCCTTTCGCCGGATTGAACGCTGTTACAACCTGCCCTACTCTTTCATTATTTAGGTATAATTCAATAGGTACATTTCGTTTTTCAAAATTGCTTTCATTTGTAACAAGCGTATTCAGTTTAATTAAATTATCCGGCAGCTTGACCTGGCTCGCCGGGAGCACTTCATAAATACCAATATTGTCTTGAACTGTCTCTTGTCCAATAAAATATAGCTTCCATTCATTAAGTTCATTTTGTAACTGGTTCACAGATGAAGTATCTGGTAAAGATTGAAGATCACTGAAGATAAAGCACTCTTTATTTATTTCATGTTGTTCAGCTGATTGCAGGGTTGTAATAATGTCTAACCATAGTTTATCAGCAGTTGCTGTTTGAGTAATTGTATTAATGGCTTTGTTGATACTATGGACACGGTCCTGCTTTCCACTATAGATCAATTTCAAGGGGTTTGATTGAAATATCTCAACGTTTGTCTTTTCATCCAGTTTTTGAATAAGGGACTTGGATTGCCGTTTTGCGTTTTCCAATAATGATCCATTTTCACCTTCCATTGACATACTGGCTGAATTATCAATAATAACAACTGCTCTTGAATCAACATCGCCTTTCAACCAGCTGGAAATAAAGCCTTCAGTCGTTGGTCGGGCAACCATGAGCACCAATGCTACGATCATTAATGTCCTTAATAACACTAACAGCCACTGTTTGATCTGCAGGTTACGAATGGATTCATGTTTCATTTCTTCCAGAAAACGAATGGAGCTGAATTCCATTTCCTTGGTTTTAGTGAGACTGATAAAATGAATAATAATGGGAATAGCAGCTGCGAGTAATCCCCACAACAGTGACGGTGCTAAAAATGTCATACGATAAAAGAACTCACTACTACCATGGTGGTTCCAGCGCCAATTGGGATCAGTATATTATCATCAATATTGATAGGTAGAGCCTCAAAAATTGTCGCCATTACAGCACCGCTCATTGATACTAATAAAGGAACATTATTGATAATCAACGCGGCGACAGCACATACTGTTAAACAACCGATCGACCCTTCCAGTGTTTTTTTGCCAATCTTTGTTTTGCCAAAAGACTGGCCGATAATTGCTGCTGCAATATCACCCAAAGACATATATACAAGACTCAAAACCGCAATTTCCTTTGGGAAGAAATAAATGATCGGAACTGAAATAATCAGAACCCATGTGGCACCTGTAAACCGGCCGCCGATCTCATGCTCCCGCATCATGAAATTGAATAATTTATTGAAGATTTTTTTAACAAATCCTGAACGCATCCTCGCTAGGTCAATGATTACAAATAAAATTGCGAAAACGATCATGGTTATTGTCATCTGATTCTTATAAGGGATTATATACACATAGCTTATGGGAATACTCAGATTAAAGAGGTGAATCAGCTTGCGACCGATTTCTCCTGAACTGATCATTTAAGGTTCATTGGTGAGTTGATTAAAAATATCCTGAAGGTCCAAAATACTTACAACCAGATCAATATTCATGGCTCTGTCCAAGACTGTACCCTCGCTAATTGATTGATCCAAGACAGTATAGGGTATTAGATCTTGATCTTCATGATAGGAAATTTTTCCTACTTTTAGTCTCGCTTTAACCAAATATTCTTTGGCCTTATTTAAGCCCAAGCCGATCACATTGGGAACTTGGTAAAAATCAGGCGGCAAGCCTTTACTTACTGTAACCTGAATCCCGAATCCTTTTTTCATGGTGTCATTTGCCTTCGGATACTGCCAGGCGATCGTTCCTTTTGGATACTCGGGATTGTATTCAGAATATACAGTATCAACGAGTAAACCTGCCTGCTGCAAGATAAGTTCGGCACTGCGTAAGGATTGTCCTATCAAGTTAGGAATATTGACGAGGGGCTCTAACTCAACTGCGGAAACCGCTAAACTAAAGTCTAGTGTTACATCACCACTAACATCAACAGATGCAGTAATAGAAGAACACTCTATTTCATTACCATCTAAATCCCAACATTTTTCATCAATCAGTTTGCCATCACTAGAAAAAAAAGACCATCTATTTCCATTTATGGATTGTGAAATTAAATATCCGCCTTTATAAGTTTTTTCTGATGCCTGCAAACCGTTTTCATACCACCTGGTAAAAAGACCCTCTTCCACACCGTTTTTCCAAGTCTGTTCAGTGCTTTTGATTCCATTTTTATACCAAGAAGTCCATTTTCCATGCATTAACCCTTTTTTATAACTGCCTGTGCTATCCAGACCGCCATCTTCATTCCACCATGTCCATTTCCCGATTCTAATGCCGCTTCTGAATCTGCCATCCAGTTTTTTATGACCATTTTCATAGAATTCAAATACTTTTCCAGAATAAGGTCTATCATCATATGGTGCGTATAGCTGTCCACCTCTATCAATGAGATGGTTAATATCTATCTTGGATTGAGGGTAGAGCAGCGAAGCCAGTAATAAGGCTAATAGTGGAATGTATCTTTTCATCACTGGAATGTAAGGACAAATGTGGGAGAAACAAAAAACCCCGCTACTGCGGGGCTCTTGCTTAAAAAATATTCATTAAATTTATAGTGCGTAACTCACCATGACACCCAGCTGAATCCAGCCTGTTATAGCTGCATCACCATTTTCATCCATTGCAGCACCGGTTGTTACTGTAGCCCTTACATAGGGTTTAATTATAACAGGATCCATGGGATAATCCCAGGATGCGCCGCCAATAATACCCATACCTTCCAGCATACCGATACCGCCAAAGACCGATACAGGTCCACCGCTAACTTCTGCGACTTGTGCGTTAAGAATACCAAATACACCTGTCAGGCCATTGGCACTCTCAATACCGACATTTATACCGATATTGAAAGGGCCAAGGGGCAGTCCATAAGGAGTGCCGATAACAATGCCTAAGACCGGGTCCATGCCGCTATCAGCATAATATTCACCACCTATTACCGGCATGGCCACATTCAGGCCAACAGTAAAGCCAGATAGAGCAGATGGAGCTGCCGGAGCTTCCTCTGCTGCCGGAGCAGGCAGAGCAACTACAATTTCTTCTTCTTCTTCATCTTGTGCATATATAAATGGTACAGCTAACAAGCTTACCATTAATATTAGTGAAACGCGTTTCATTTCTTACCTCCGCTTCAAATTATTGATCGTGTTATTAAGCATGCTGTCAATATATTACGGCATTAGCGAGTGCTAAGTCAATTGTTTTTAGTAAATATTTATTTTGTTGATCCATAAACCAAGCTTTCAACCACAGACGGATCTGCCAGGGTGGAAATATCGCCCATATTATCCGTATCTCCTTCAGCAATTTTACGCAGAATACGGCGCATGATCTTACCAGAACGTGTTTTTGGTAATGCCGGTGTAAACTGAATTTGATCCGGTTTAGCGTGGGGGCCAATCTCTTTTGTCACTGATTCGCGAATTTCCTGCTCAATGAATCCATCTGCATCCACACCCGTCATCAGCGTCACAAAAGCATAAATACCCTGGCCTTTAATATCATGGGGATAGCCAACCACAGCGGCTTCTGCCACACCATTGGCCTTGCCAATGGCGCCTTCCACTTCCGCGGTGCCGATGCGGTGGCCGGACACATTTAATACATCATCCACGCGGCCGGTGATCCAATAGCAGCCATCTCTATCTCTCCTTGCCCCATCTCCTGTGAAATAATATCCAGGATATTGTGAGAAATAGGTGTCAAAGAAGCGTTTGTGATCGCCATAGATCGTGCGCATCTGCCCCGGCCATGAAGTTTTGATGGCCAGTAAACCCGATTTACCATTTCCTTCGATCTCTTCACCCTGCTCCGACAAAAGAACTGGTTCAATTCCAAAAAAGGGAAATGTGGCCGTTCCCGGCTTAATGGGTGTGGCTCCAGGGAGAGGCGTGATTAAAATGCCGCCAGTTTCCGTCTGCCACCAGGTATCCACTATGGGGCATTGACTCTTCCCAACAATGTTGTAATACCACAGCCATTCCGGCTCTTTGATGGTTTCGCCGACCGTCCCCAGCAGGCGCAGGCTGGAAAGGTTATTTTTTTCTACCCATTTGTTCCCTTCTTTCATGAGGGCCCGCAAAGCTGTCGGTGCTGTATAAAACAACGTTATCTTATGTTTGTCCACCACTTCCCAGAAACGGCCGAAATCTGGATAATTGGGTACACCCTCAAACATTACTGAAGTTGCTCCATTTGCCAGCGGTCCGTATACAATATAGGAATGGCCGGTGATCCAGCCGATATCGGCGGTGCACCAATAAATATCGTCTTCATGATAATCAAAGATCAATTCATGGGAATAGGACGTATAGACCAGATAACCTCCGGTCGTATGCAAAACACCCTTGGGCATACCGGTGGATCCTGATGTATATAATATAAATAACGGGTCTTCCGCATCCATTTCTTCAGGAGGGCATACAGCGTCGGCGCTGGCCATTTCCTCGTGCCACCACAGGTCGCGGCCGGTTTTCATTTCTACGAGCTCTCCCGTTCGCTGCACCACAACAACATGTTCGATGGAGGGTGTTTGGGACACCGCTTTATCAGCGTTCGTTTTCATGGGAATGTTCTGTTTTGTGCCGCGCACACCAGTGTCCTGCGTGATCAGTACCTTACATTCTGAATCGTTGATGCGGTCACGCAGAGAATCGGCGCTAAAAGCTCCGAAAACAACCGAATGCACAGCGCCAATCCGGGCACAGGCCAGCATGGCCACCGGCAGCTGGGTAACCATCTGCATGTAGAGGCAAACACGATCACCTTTTTCTACACCAATATTTTTCAGCACATTGGCAAATTTTTGGACGTCGTTCAACAGCTCCTGATAAGTGATATATTTATCCTCATTGGGGTCATTTCCTTCCCAAATAAGAGCGGTGCGGTCACCATAGCCAGCTTCCACATGGCGGTCAAGACAATTATAGCTGACATTCAGTTTACCACCCTCGAACCATTTTATATCTGCATTAACAAAATTAAAATTGCTGACTGTATCCCATTTCTTGAACCAGGTGATCCGTTCGGCTGTTTCTGCCCAGAATGCATCTCTGTCTTGTATAGACCTATCATAAATCTCCTGATATTGATCCATGGTCTGAATGTGGGCATTTGCCGACCATTCCGGGGATGGATAAAAAACTTTTTCTGACATGATTATTCCTTAAATAAAGTGACGTAAATAATACACAATTGGGGTATCAAATATCAACAGCAGCATACTGCTGCCAGAAATGTACAGATTCTGCCCATTCTGCAGATGCATAGTGCGCTTTAGTTCCGCCGGAGAGCTCCAGCTGGTTGCGCATCATGGTCACAGGACCCATGGGCAAATGATCCACTCCTTCCGGAAAAGCATGGATACTGATAAGTTCCCATTCTGCGTTTGTGGTCTGTTCGTTGTTTTCAGCCAGCACATCATGACAATAGAGAATAAATTCCACTTTTCCTGTCGCTAATGGATCAGCATTTAGCGCCCGGATCTGGATATAAGATTCATCATCCGGTTTGCGTCTGACGACCTTTGCTTTTAGTTCTGTATTATTGTCAATTTTTGTAAACGGGCAGATAAAATGCTTCGCTATGTCTGCTGAACCATTAACAATCCTTATGCCATCACGATAACCTTCTTTATAATTCCCGGTAACCATTTGCGCTTCAGCATGATCCGCGATTTCTGCAAAGGTTAAATTGGGAGAATAGGTCTTTCCGGTACCTTTAATCTGCCGCCGGACAAAATCATTTACTGCAACTTTTTTCATTTCATACTCCAAATTTGATCTTCATTATAATCCTCTTATTCCCTTTTTAACAAGGGAGACTTAATAATTAGCGAATAAATAATAAATCCTATTTTTCTCCCCATTTACAGGGGATAAATTTATAAACGGTCAATTGAAAAGGTGTTTATTTATAATAGTATCGTTTTGAAGATTCCCCGTTTAAGTCGAATTTTATATTCATTATTTTTGCAAAATAGAAAGAAATCATAATGGTTAAACTCATTTTACTGCGCCATGGCGAAAGCCTGTGGAACCTGGAAAACCGCTTTACCGGCTGGACAGATGTAGATCTCACCCCTCAAGGTGAACAAGAGGCTCGTGATGCAGGACAAATACTAATGGCTGAAAAGTACGAATTTGATATTATTCATACATCCGTTCTGACTCGGGCGATCCGTACCATGGAAATATGCCTGAAAGAAATGGATATTTCTGATGTACCGATCATGTATAACTGGCGCTTGAATGAGCGTCATTATGGCGCCTTGCAGGGGCTGAATAAAGCTGAAACAGCTGAAAAATTCGGCGAGAAACAGGTGCTTGTCTGGCGCCGCAACTACGATACGCCGCCACCGGAATTGGATTTAGACGATGAACGCCACCCGCGATTTGATGAACGCTATAAAAATATGTCGGCTGAAGATTTGCCGGCGACGGAGTGTTTAAAAGATACAGTTGAACGTTTTCTGCCCTACTGGCATGAACAAATTGCTCCGGATATCAAATCCGGGAAAAAGGTGTTAATTGTGGCCCATGGTAATTCAATGCGAGCTCTTGTTAAATATCTTGACAATATTTCAGATGAAGAAATTGTGGGACTTAATATTCCGACAGGTGTCCCATTGGTTTATGAGTTGGATGACAATCTCCAAGCAATCAAACATTATTACCTTGGCGACCAGGAGGAAATTGCCAAAAAAGCGGCAGCGGTTGCTGCTCAAGGCAAAGTGCAGTAATATATTTATTTAAAAATTTCTCCCCTGTAAGAAGAAAGAATTAATAAAAGTAAAAAATAATGTAACCAGAAATAAATTATTCTGCTGCTGCAAGTTCTTTCAGCAATTCAATGGTATAAATACCCGTGGTGTGGCTATCGGCCCAGAAGGGCCGTAAACCGTAATAGCCCACGGGCTGCAGGCCTTTGAGCTGATAGCTCTGAGCTGTCATTTTTAGGGGTGGTCCTTTATACACATTGCCAAGAACGTCTTTTTCACCCGCGCAGGAGGCGCAGGGGCAATTATCGCGCATGATCCTTAGGGAGATGACCGAGTCCGTTTCATCTGTCCACTGAATCAATAAATAGTCGTTAACGATTTCAGTATCTTTAATTTGTACTTGTTGCTCATTCATGTTGCTTGTAATGCTATTTAGTCACCGGTAAATTTGCGTCCCGTTTGTATTTCCAAAAAAGGAAATTCCGGGCGATTAGCTCAGTTGGTTAGAGCGCTATCTTCACATGGTAGAAGTCGGGGGTTCAAGTCCCTCATCGCCCACTTGCCCACTTAAAGAAAGGAAATTAAAAAATGGAATTATTAAAAGCTATTGCTACCCATATTCTCATGGCTCTCGTTTTAGGTGCTGGCATATTGTGGTTAGTAAATCTTACTGCTTAATTTAACAAAATTAATTTTTTGAATATTCCTTGCCTGAAAGTCTCTTTTAAGCTGAAATTCCAGGGCTTTATGGGATAACCCAAAAAGATTGAGATGTGGTATGCTTACATTATTAAGCCACATACCATTTCACTAAAAAAAAATATTGAAAACATTAAAATCAAATAACCAAGGAGAACAACATGAATCGTTATAAACGTTCATTCATGTTCCTTGTGTCATTTCTCCTTCCCCTATCACTTTTTGCCCAGATGACCGTTTCCGGTTCAGTATCAGATGCTGCTACCGGCGGCGCATTGGCTGGTGCAAATGTGGTTGTAGAAGGAACTGACCTCGGAGCTGCCACAGATGCCAATGGTTCTTATACCATTGCCAACGTGCCTAGTGGCGCAACAGTTACAGCCTCAATGATTGGATATTCCAGCGCGAGTGCTGCTGCTGCATCAACGCTACATTTTGCCCTGGAAACTGGAGTGATCCAGTTATCTGCTTTAGAAGTTTTAGCTTCGCGGGCAGATGAAAATACACCTGTTGCTTATACAACCGTAACAAAAGCAGATATGGAATTCCGCCTGGGTTCACAGGATATTCCCATGAGCTTGAATACAACCCCCAGTGTCTATGCAACCCAACAGGGTGGCGGTGCCGGGGATGCCCGTATCAATGTTCGCGGTTTTAACCAACGCAACGTTGCCGTAATGATCAATGGTGTACCGCAAAATGATATGGAAAACGGCTGGGTCTACTGGTCCAACTGGGACGGTGTAGGCGATGCCACATCCTCCATCCAGATGCAGCGTGGTTTAAGTGCTGTCAACCTGGCGACTCCTTCCATTGGCGGAACCATGAATATCATTACCGATCCAACAGCTTTTTCCCGCGGTGGAAGATTCAAAACCGAAGTTGGTGCCGGCGGTTTTCTAAAAGGTACCTTTAACTACAATACCGGTCTGATCAATGATAATATGGCTTTTAGTGCAACCATCGTTCGTAAAGTTGGTGATGGTGTTATTGATAAAACATGGACCGATGCCTGGGCCTATTACTTTGGTGCCAGTTACCAGATGAACGATGCAAATCGTCTTGAGCTCTATGCAATTGGTGCCCCTCAACGCCACGGCCAGAACCTGTATAAACAAAACCTGGGCGCCTATGACTCAGAATTTGCTAAATCAATTGATGGATACGATGCAACTGCTGTTGGTGATGATGGACAATTTCGCGACAGCGGTTCAGCTGGCGGAGTTGAATTCGGTCGTCTGTTTAACCAGAACTGGGCGCCGGTCAGTTCATCATATACAGGTAAACAGTACTGGTACATGTATGGTCCTCGTACGGTAGAACGTCATGATCCCGACTACCTGAATGAAAGAGAAAATTTCTTTCATAAGCCTCTTGTAAACATGAACCATTATTGGACCATCAGTGATAATATGAGACTCTCTACGATTTACTACTGGTCCGGAGGTTCCGGTGGTGGTACAGGAACCTATGGCAGGATCCCGACTATGGATGCTGACGGCAACCTGGGTGATGACGACTATAAATTCTATTATGGACGTGGTCCCTGGGTCAGGGACTGGAATGCTTTGATCACAATGAATTCTGGTTCTGATGACACAGTCTATGTAGACAAAAGAGTTATTCCCCGTA
>CATMBH010000005.1:0-17829 GCA_950063985.1 uncultured Fidelibacterota bacterium | reverse complement strand
GTCATGTAGTCATCAAGAACCTGGATATCCCATTCCTCAGGGTATATTTTTTCGGGTGCGATATCGTCCAATACTGTATCTACCAATTCTTCGGCCATTTCTATAAGCATTCCTCTATGATTCGCATTCTTTAGGATCTCCCTTCGCAAACCATAAAATATCTCTCGCTGCTTATTCATTACGTCATCATATTCAAGCAAATGTTTGCGGATACCGAAGTTGCGCTGTTCCACTTTCTTTTGCGCATTACTAATTGCCCGTGTAACCATTTTATGGGTAATTACTTCACCTTCTTCAACACCCATCTTATCCATAATTTTAGCCACGCGTTCAGAATTGAATAAGCGCATCAAGTCATCCTCCAAAGATAGATAAAACTGTGATGAGCCTGGATCGCCTTGCCGTCCGGATCGGCCCCGTAACTGATCGTCGATCCTGCGTGATTCATGTCGTTCTGTCCCCAGAATATGCAGTCCGCCCAATTCTATCACTCCCTGTCCCAGTTTGATATCTGTACCACGGCCGGCCATATTTGTCGCTATGGTGACTGCTCCGGTCTGACCCGCTCTGGCAACAATTTCGGCTTCACTTTTGTGCTGCTTGGCATTTAAAACGTTATGGGGGATACCGCGGCGCTTAAGCATTCTAGATAGTAATTCTGATGCTTCCACTGATATTGTGCCTACCAGCATCGGCTGTCCTTTGTGATGGGATTCAGCTATTTCATCGATGACAGCATTGAATTTCTCACGTTTTGTTTTGTACACCAAATCCTCTCTATCATCTCGAATGACAGTTTCGTTTGTAGGTATAACCATCACATCCAGATTATAAATACTGCTCAATTCTTCTGCCTCTGTTTCAGCCGTACCTGTCATTCCGGACAGTTTATCATACATACGAAAATAATTTTGAATCGTGATCGTGGCCAGCGTTTGAGTTTCTCTTTTGATCTCAACATTTTCCTTGGCTTCAATGGCTTGGTGTAAACCGTCGCTGTAACGGCGCCCCGGAAGAATACGACCGGTAAATTCATCGACAATGAGTACCTGCCCATCTTGGACAACATATTCAACATCTTTCTCATAAAGTGTTTGGGCTCGAAGTAGCTGACTGATAGTATGAATCTTTGAGCTCCGTTCTGCATGGAGCTGGTGAGCTTGTTCTTTTTCCTGCTGTTTTTGACCTGTGTCAATTGAATCATTTTCATCTATATCTTGAAGGATTTCGCCGAGATCTGGAATGACGAACATATCCGGGTCATCAGGTGCTAATGCTTCCCGGCCCTTATCTGTAATATCAATAACATGTGTTTTTTCATCAACGCTGAAATAAAGGTCTTCGTCTACTTCATGCAATTTTTTATCGCGCATGTAAGCGGACTCGATGGATTGAGTTAATGACTGCATACCTTTTTCCTGGAAGACCTTCAACAGCCGTTTATGCTTTGGCATACCGTGGACTGCCTGCAGGAGTTTCAATCCAGCATCATCATCTTTACCTTCAGCTAGTAGTTTTTCTGCACTTATCACCAACTCAGTTACAAGGGTTTGCTGTTTTTTAACCAGGTTTTGTACCAACGGTTTAAGGTCTCGGGATGTATTATCTATCGGCGCATCTACAGCTCCAGAAATGATTAAAGGTGTTCGGGCTTCATCAATGAGTACACTATCCACTTCATCAACAATCGCATAGACATGGTTACGCTGAACTTTATCAGTTGCCGATAAAGCCATATTATCACGGAGATAGTCAAACCCAAACTCATTATTGGTTCCATAGGTAATATCGCAATTATAAGCTTCCTGACGGGCTTCATTATCCATGGAGTTCAAGATAAAACCAACGGTTAAGCCAAGGCGCTTAAAGATCTCACCCATCCATTCAGCATCACGCTGGGCAAGGTAATCATTCACTGTAATTAAATGAGTACCCTGATTCGCCAGCGCATTTAGATAAAGGGGCATTGTGGCAACCAATGTTTTTCCTTCACCCGTTTTCATTTCTGTCACTCTGCCTTTGTGCAAAGCGATCGCGCCAATCAGCTGCACATCGTATGGAATCATTTCCCACGTGATTTCCTGGCCAACAACACGCAAGGATTGGCCCATGAGACGTCTGCATGTTTCCTTGACCATGGCAAACGCTTCCGGGAGCAATTCATCAAGTTTTGCTTGTGTGACTTCATGAACAACTTTGCTGAATTCCTCTTTTGCCAAGCCCTTTGTTTCCACTTTCTCTTTGGCAGCATCTCGAGCCGAAATGGTTTCATTTCTCATCGCTATAGTGCGGGCTACAAGATCATCATTTGATTTGCCACTGAGTGTTTCATAAATAGCATTTATTTCATATACCATGGGCTGCAAATTCTTTGTATCACGTTCGGATTTTGTTCCTAAAATCTTTTTTAATATATTCATCTTGATTAACTGGCTTTTGCCTGTTTTGGCTTATATAATATTGATTGTTTATACACTGCATCCAGAATACCATTGACAAAACTTGAACTTTCGGCAGTGCTGTATTCTTTAGCGATTTCGATTGCTTCACTTATCACAACTTTTGGCGGTACATCATTGATAAACAGCATTTCTGTAATCGCCATGCGCATAATCAGTTTATCCAATAATGCGATACGGCTGAATTCCCAATTTTTCAGGTGTTCATCGATCAACTTATCACATCCCTCAACCTGGGAGATGGTTTCCATAAAAAGTGAGCGAATAAAATCTTTATTGCCGTTACTATATTTTTCCCGCTTATAAACATCTTTGAGAATTTTCTTCGGTTCTTCATTGATTTGAGCTGCAGAGTATAATGCACAGAGCACGCCAATTCTAGCTTTGCGTCTGGGGTGCATTTTTAATTATCCCGCTTGTTCATCGGGTTTTGCTTTGGCAGAAATACATTGCGCAATTTGCTGATTTCTTCCATGCGTTGGATGGCCACTTTTTCAGCAGCTTTGTTTGTTGGAATATTTTCCTTATCAGAGGTGTTATATATGGTCATCAAGGTGTCGTAAATACCTTCGGCTTGATTAAAGGCTCTTTCTCTGTTATAGCCATCAATTTCATTAGCGACGTTGATTAATCCACCCGCATTGATAGCATAATCCGGTGCATATAAAATACCCATATCTTTCAGTGCTTGCCCGTGTTTAGCTTCCTCTGCTAATTGATTATTGGCTGCTCCGGCAACTATAGACACTTTCAATTTGGGCAAGGTATCATCATTGATAGTCGCTCCCAAGGCACAAGGTGCATAGATGTCTACATCAAGATCATAAATTTCATCCAGATCTATAATAGATGCATTGCAATCATCAGCGACTTTTTTCAAGCTCTGTTGATCAATATCCGTAGCATAAATCTCCACTTCTTCTTCAGCAAGGTATTTACATAAATGATATCCAACATTGCCAACACCTTGTACAGAAACTTTTAATCCACTCAAACTATCTTTACCCATCTGTTTTTTCACAGTGGCTTTCATGCCAATATACGTACCGAATGCCGTGACCGGTGAAGGATCGCCGCTGCCACCCAATGCCCGGGAAATACCGGTCACATATTGTGTTTCCATGCGCACCCATTCCATATCATGTACAGTTGTTCCGACATCTTCAGCGGTGATATATCTGCCACCCAGGCCTTGTACAAATCGTCCAAATGAACGAAACAAGACTTCAGACTTATCTTTCTTGGAATCACCGAATATGACTGCTTTACCACCCCCAAGGTTGAGCTGGGCAATGGCAGCTTTATAGCTCATACCTCGTGATAAACGTAATACATCTTTTAAAGCATCATCTTCCGATTTATAATTCCACATTCTACATCCGCCCAAAGCAGGTCCGATTGTTGTATTATGTATAGCAATAATAGATTTCAAGCCAGTATCAGGATCATTGCAGAAAACTACCTGTTCATGATCTTTAAAATTCATTTCCTCAAACACCGTTTGCATTTAATACCTATCCTGATTTGTGTTCATTAACTGGGTGTAGCCAGCCAAATGTGTCTTCACATTCTTCTCGCTGAATACCTAATAACATTTTTCTGATTTTTCCAGTGACATGACCTGTAACACCATTATTGAAACTATGTTCTTGTCCTTGATGAGTGATTTTTCCCACTGGGTTTACAACCACTGCTGTTCCTGTACAAAACACTTCATCTGATGCTAATACTACATCCAAAGAAACATCTGTTTCCTGCACATCAAAACCCAGTTTTTCTCTGGCTAATTTGATAACGGAATCTCGGGTTATACCAGGCAGTATGGAACCACACAGCTTTGGGGTTTTTAATGTATTTCCTTTAAAAACAAATAGATTAGCAGAACCAAGTTCTTCTATAAGTCGTTCATCACTAGCATTTAAATAAATGACTTCATCAAAACCTTCTTTTTTTGCTTCTGAAAGCGGAAACAATGATGCAGAATAATTACCGATGGCCTTAGCATTACCGATTCCTTTAGGTGCGGCACGATGATATTCATCGGAGACTTTTAAATGTAACGGTTTTACCCCATCTTTGAAATAAGGGCCTACAGGAGACACAAAAATAATAAAAGTATATTCTTCAGCTGGTTGAACACCCAGCGCTGGTGATGTACCCCAAACAATCGGGCGTATATACAGGCTACCTTTCCTATAAGGTGGAATATATTCAATATTATCCTGAATTGTCCTTTCAATAGCATGAAGAAAAAACTCTGCATTCATTTCCGGGATACAAAGCCGTTTGGTTGACATGGCCATCCGCTGCGCATTCATTTCCGGCCTGAACATGATGATGCGATCTTTTGCGGTTCGATATGCTTTTGTTCCTTCAAATACACCTTGTCCATAATTCAACACTCCGGCAGCTGGTGATAATTGTATTGTGCCATAAGGTACAAGTTCGCCCCCGTTCCAGCTCTCACCCGTTTTACATGTTGCTTTAAACATGCTTTTGGTTTCAAGCGCATCAAATCCCAGACTGTCCCAATCAATTTTCTTTGGATCTAAAGCTATCATCAATTCCCCAATACTGATTTGGCAATAACCAATTGCTGGATTTCGGATGTACCTTCATAGATCTGGGTAATTTTGGCATCACGCATTAAGCGTTCTACGCCATATTCCTGCATATATCCATAGCCGCCAAATATTTGTACACAATCTGTCGCTGCATCCATGGCCGTTTGTGAAGCAAACACTTTCGCCATGGCCGCTTCCCTGCTGAAAGGTTTGCCTTCATCTTTCAATTTTGCAGCACGATGGATCAGCAATCTGGATGCGTCCACATTGGTTGCCATCGTAGCAATTTTATCCTGGATTGCTCCAAAGGAACCAATGGTTTTCCCAAACTGCTTCCGTTCTTTTGCATATTCTACTGAACGGTCTAAAGCTGCTCTGGCAATACCCAGGGCTTGGCTGGCAATCCCAATGCGGCCCCCATCCAGTGTACTCAAAGCTATTTTAAATCCCTTGCCTTCTGCACCGATTAAATTTTCAACCGGAACCCTGCAATCCTCAAAATACAGTTCACATGTATCGGATCCGCGAATGCCCAGTTTATCTTCTTTTTTCCCATGGGAAAAACCGGGCGTACCTTTTTCAACTATCAATGTGGAAATTCCTTTATAACCTATGCCCTTTTCAGTCATTAAAAAAATATGACAACATCTGAACTGATACCATTACTCACCCAGTTTTTCGTACCATTAATTATATAGTGATCACCATCTTTTTGAGCAAAGGCGAGCATATTACTGGCATCTGAGCCCGATTGCGGCTCACTCAATGAAAAAGCGCCCAACCATTCACCGGACGCCAATTTTTTTAAATATTTCTCGCGCTGGTCATTGTTGGCATATTTATACAATAAATGGCACACTAGGCAATTATTTACCGACATGATGACACCCATAGACGCATCCACGCTGCAAATTTCTTCCATGGCAATACAATAGCTGATGGTATCCAGACCCGCTCCGCTCCACTTTTCGGGAATCATCATACCCATAAAGCCCAATTCGCCAAACATTTTTAATTGTTCTTTGGGAAATTCAGCTTTTTCATCCCGTTCTATCACACCCGGAGCCAAATGCTCCTTGGCGAATTCACGGGCAGTTTTTTGTATTAGCTGTTGTTCTTCTGTGTACGAAAAATCCATTATACCTTTTCCACGATTAATGCCGAAGCTTCACCACCGCCAATACATAACGTGGCTAGCCCGGTTTTTGCTTTTTTATTTTCCATGGCATAGATCAAAGTAGTAAGGATGCGCGCGCCGCTGGCGCCGATGGGATGGCCCAGAGCAATGGCACCGCCGTTAACATTCACGATATTTTCATCAAGATTGAAATCATCAATGGCTGCCTTGGCTACCGGAGCAAAGGCTTCATTGATTTCCCAGAGGTCAATTGCTGCCGAATCAAGACCTGCTTTATCCAAAACGGTTTTTATGGCCTTGACGGGCGCTGTTGTAAACCACTCTGGTTCTTGCGCTGCTGATGCCTGGGCGATAATTTTCACTTTTGGTTTGAGTCCCAGTTCTTCCGCCTTTGCCGCTGACATCATTAATACAGCAGCTGCGCCATCATTGATCTTGGAAGCATTGGCAGCGGTTACAGTACCATCTTTTTCAAAGGAAGGACGCAGTGTTTTCATTTTATCGAAATCAGCCCTGGCCGGTTCGTCATCTTCAGCAATAACGACAGGGTCTCCTTTACGCCGGGGCACTTCCACAGCTGTTATCTCATTACTAAATAATTTTTCTTTTTGCGCATTTAGCGCACGGCTGTACGATTGTTCCGCAAATGCATCCTGTTCTTCACGGGAATAATTCTTATCCCGAGCGCACATTTCCGCACAATTGCCCATATGCTGATCAGTGTACACATCCCAGAGACCATCTTTAATTACACTGTCTTCAATGCTACCGTGTCCCAGCCGATAACCGGAACGCCCCTTGATTAATAAATACGGAGCTGCTGACATATTTTCCATACCGCCAGCAATAACTACTTCGGCATCGCCACACTGAATGGCCTGCGCGCCCAGCATGACCGCTTTCAAACCCGAGCCGCACATTTTATTGATCGTCAGGCATTCAACGCTGTTAGGCAGCCCGGCAAATAATGCCGCCTGCCGCGCCGGAGCTTGGCCCAGACCTGCCGCAAGAACATTGCCCATGATCACTTCATCCACAACATTGACATCAATACCCGTTTCATCCAATATTGCATTTATGGCAACAGCACCGAGTTTAGGAGCGGAAACAGAAGCTAAACTGCCCTGAAAAGCTCCCACTGGTGTTCGTTTTGCTGCAATGATCACAACTTCATTTGAATTCATAATTAGACCTTAATTTTTGCGTAAATAGCGGATGGCTAAGGCTATTGTTGGTAACAACCACTTCATGACTAGAACACAGTAGCCCCGTAAAGCCCTGATATATGTAAAAAAACATCGTTTGTTTAATAATTGTCTGTTTCCGTCTCGGGCAATTTATCGCTAAAAATTGCGCCGAAAGTTAGTATTGTTTATTCCGGGAAACATGGATTTTTACGGTATAACCCAGCACTTAAATTTACTCCTTATTGCCTCCATTGGCCTTATCGTAGGCCTTAATGATATCCCGCACCAGTTTATGACGCACCACATCGCTTTCATTCAGTTCTACGAAGCCTATACCATCCACTCCTTTAAGGATCTTTATGACATCGATCAGTCCGGAGTCAGAACGTTTGGGTAAATCAATCTGTGTAATGTCCCCTGTAATGATGGCTTTGGAATTCACACCCAAGCGGGTCAGGAACATTTTCATCTGCATGGGGGTTGAATTCTGCGCCTCATCCAAGATCAGAAAAGAGTTGTTAAGGGTCCGGCCGCGCATATATGCCAGGGGGATTATTTCGATGATATTTTTGTTTAATATCGGTTTTAGTTTGTTGGCCGGCACCATTTCATTCAGCGCGTCATAAAGCGGTGTCAGGTACGGGTCCACTTTTTCTTTCAGATCGCCCGGAAGAAACCCCAGACTCTCCCCAGCTTCAACAGCAGGACGGCATAAAATGATGCGGTCTACATCGTGATTTTCCAACGCCGCTACGGCAAAGGCCACAGCAATGAATGTTTTGCCCGTTCCGGCGGGTCCAACTGAAAATACAATATCATCCCTGTTGACCATTTGCACATAGTTTTTCTGGCCAGCTGTCCGCGGAACGATGGCACCTTTTTTGCCATAATGGATCACTTCATGAGGAACTTCCTTTGTATGTCCGTTTTCAGACCGAATCACTTTTATCAGCTGGTGAACATCTTTTTTCGTTAACGCTCCTTTGCGACTTACGGTCTGGATCATTTCGTGGATGATCTCATGTACCATTTCCACATCTCTTTTTAACCCATCCAGCTTAATTTCATTCCCGCGCACCAGTATTTCTGTAGAAAATGTATCGTTTAACAAACGAACATGGGTATCGGCTACGCCAAGAAGTATCTGTAAATCAACACCTTTTAATTCAATAGTTTTCTTCATCCTTTAGTGATTCTGTATTAAGTTTTCAGCCTTGAGAAACAGGCAGATATACCACGCCTTAAAAATGCGTCTTCGAATGTGCAAAGTCTATAAGTTAACACTCACGCAATTTACACAATTATTAATACTTTTTGTGCTGGCCTTCACTGCCTGCAAAACAACAGCGCCATTCACGCAGGAAGAAGCGTACCAGGAAAATGTGCAATATCTTAAGACACAAGCCTATGATAACTGGAATAAACGTATTAATCGGAAAAACGCTACTGTTGCCACCTTTTTTCTGGAAAAAGTTCATTCCCTAGAGCCAGATAATCTGGAAATAGCTTTATTATTAAGCAGAGCATATCATTTTGAAGGGTATTATATCGAGACTGATCCAGCTCAAAAGGATAGCCTGTTTATGATGGGTAAACGGTTAGCGATTCAAATTGTCGAGCAATCGGAAGTTTTTCAAAACGCAAAAGCAGCTGTACAGGGCGATTCCATGGTCAAGGTCACTGAGGCGGTATCGGTTGTGGAAAAGAAATATTTAAGTGCTATGTATTGGTGGGCAACGAATAGAGGTCGTTATTTTTCAACCAAACCTGTACGCATGCGCCTGGAGTACAGAGAACTGGGCGAAGCGTTGATGCATCGTGTGTTGGCTCTTGACCCTGAATTTTTCTATGGAGGACCCTACCGTTTTTTCGGTGCACTGTACGCCCGCCTCCCCGGTGTAGAGTTGTCCAGGTCGGAAGAATATTTTCAAAAAGCGATCGCTGCCTATCCTGATTATTTGGGTACTTATGTATTACGAGCGCAGTTTTTACACACCAAAGCAGGGGATCGAGAAAAATTCAAAGCAGATCTGGAGTACGTCATTAACGCTGACCCAGCGCTGTTACCTGATGCGATGCCGGAAAATTTATTTGAACAAAAATTTGCAGAAGAATTATTAGCAAATGAAAACATGCTTTTTGAGTAAAATATGTTTAACTATTCCAGATATCGATTTTTTTCTTTTCTAAATATTGATCGAGTTTTTCAGAAATAACAGCCTTTACCTCTGCCCTTTTATCTTTCGCGATCGAAAGAACACCATCCTTTAATTCATAATCCTTGTAATAAATATCTATTCTAGGCTCACGCTTCCGCGCCCGCTGGAAAAAATCCTTATTCATCCGGAATACACCCACCACAGTATCATAAATCTGATCAGCCGGTAATGCGCTAAAAACATCATCCAGAAAATGGCTGTAAACTTTCTGCCATTCAGGAATAATCATTACCGGATCAAAACACAGACGTACGTTCCACCCTCTTGCCAGCGCTTGACGAACCGCTTTTAGCCGTTTGGCCAATGGCGGTGTATCCCATTCATATTTTTCCACGACCACTTTTGGTGACAACGTCCAGCTCAGCAGGACATTCCTGTTCGGATCAATGTTTTTTAACGCATTGAACAGGGCACTCTTTGTCCTGATTTCGATTAATACATTCGGTTGGTTTGCTGCGAATTCAATCCAGTGCTTGCAGAAAGGAATAATGTTTTCGAAGGCCAGTAAATCTGTATTGTAGGATATAGATAAGACCAGCGGCTGATCCCTATTTTCACGATGGGAGATGGCATTCCTTACCTCATTAAAAAAATTGTCCTCATTGACAAAGGCCACCAGGTTTGCTGAAGGATACATGCCCTGCAGAAAACAATACTGGCAATTATAGAGACAATTCAACAGCGGCGTTGTATATACAAAATTATCAAAACCGGCATCTTGGAGAATATCAGTGGATTCATAAATAAAAGGTGGTTTTTTTACTGCCAGGATCAGTTTCATACTTTTCTTTTGTTGTATAAAATCCTGGCCGGAACGATTGAAGGCTGTTTTATAATCGGAAATAGTTACTTGTACAGCATCAGGAAATCGCTGCAGGATGTCTTGAGTAAGCGGATACTTTTCTGCGCCTTCTTCAATATAGATGTGGGAAAAATCAGGCAGATAGTCTGGTGCAGATCTCATGGAAAACTTTTGTTCGTTCTTGTTTTGTTTTTATTTCAACTTTGAGATATTGGGATAAAAATGCAATATCATCATCTTGTACAGCTATAAATCCTTCAGCCTTGTCTTTTAATTGGTAGGTTTGTGTTGCGGTCAGTTTTAATGATTTTTTTAATCCATTTAACAGGTGTTCATGCTGGTCATTCAGTAAAGGTGTTCTAACTAATCCAGAATTTTGCATTAATGATATTAATCCATCAATTTCTGGTAATTGTTTATTAATAAGCGAGACAACTTGTTCGGGACTGTCCAGTATCTCATCCATATGATCTGAAACAATCTTCAGAAAAACCAGGCAGTGGACCGGAATGAACTGCACGGCTGTCTCAAAAATGGCCGCCCCTTCCATGTCCACAAGTCCAGCATATTGATTCCCGCCATCCGTTACACCTTTGGAAACTGAAGAGAGTGGCATTTCAGGAAGACCGGTTTTCAATAACGCATCTGGCAACCAGACCTTACCGTTCTTTTCATCAGTAATCTTATTTATCAAATATAATTTTCCAATTTCAGTCGCATCTTGGTTTCCACCAGCAATTCCCATATTCATAAGTATGGTATTTCTGCAAACTGTCTCATTTAGGAATGCACCTAATCGTTTACGAACATTTTTTTCGCCGACACCAGTTGTCAGACAGGTAATCACGCCCCGCTGGAAATAGAATATATTTGCAGAGCACTGTTTTTTCTCCAATTGATAATGTTCTATCAAAGGTTGGGCTTCGGCCTGCAGGGCTGTTGTAATCAGAATATGGTTCATGGTATATTAAAATTTACTGTGATGACCAGTTGTAAATGAAGTACTGCCCTTGAACTTTTCATCGCCATGGAGTACAATTACATATGACTGGCGTTAAAATAATGCTGATCTTGCTGCTGTTTTCTGCCATAATAGTTGGTCAACAACCAAAACATAAGGAGGTTGTCATGAAAATAACCAGTTCTGCTTTTTCAGATGGTGCACTAATCCCTATTAAATACACCTGCGATGGTGATGATATATCACCGCCCCTTGTGTGGAGTGACATCCCTGAAAATACAGCCAGTTTTGTGCTTATCAATGATGACCCTGACGCACCGGTAGGCACCTGGGATCATTGGATTCTGTTTAACCTTGAGGGCAAAACAACAGAACTTGCTGAAAATGTTGATTTGTCAAAGCTGGCTGGAGTGCAACTGGGCCGCAACAGCTGGCGCCGGAATGATTATGGGGGTCCCTGTCCGCCCTATGGTACACATCGCTATTTCTTCAAACTCTATGCGTTGGATATGAAACTGGACCTGCCTGCGGGCAGCAGTAAACAGGACATCAAAAAAGCCATGGCTGGTCACATCCTGGCGGAAGCGGAACTCTTGGGCCGCTACAAACGACCATAAATTATTTAAAATACTGCCAAAACCGGACCAAAAGCGTCAATACAATGGACACCAGGATCATAGTAGTAATGGGAAAATAAAAGTTGAAATTCTCCTTTTCGATGCGTATATCTCCCGGCAGGCGACCCAGCCAGGTAAAGCGGTCTCCGGCACCATAAAGAATTAAACCGGCTAGAACTAATGCAACTCCTATAATAAGTAGCAGTTTTCCCATATCCTGCATAGTTGAAATTTACATAAAAAAAGCCCTCCCGAAATCGGGAGGGCTGTGACTTTCTGATTCAGGATTTAATTATTTCAATAGAAGGGATTTGGCAGTCTGTTGCTTGCCATTTACATTCACCTTAAATAAATAAACTCCGGAACTCATACTTCGTCCGTGATCATCTTTTGCGTCCCAACGGATCTCATGCTGGCCGGGAATTTGAATGCCATTATACAGACTGCGAATCTTGCGGCCATTTACATCAAATACATCAATGGAAACTGGTCCGGCTGAACCCATTTCATATTTCAGTGTAGTCGTTGGGTTGAATGGGTTGGGATAAGCCTGGTGCAGTTTGAATTGACCGGGTTGCAACCCAATTTCTCCGGCAATGGCTAATGGACCACTATAACTCATTTCCATCCAGAAATCGAGAGTGATGTCCTGGATATCCATAATACCAAATTGCATTTCAAACATATCATAACAATTCAATGAATCATAATAATAGTAATAATCATCATCTCCCATCATTTCACAAAAATCAAATTCAGCTGAAAGAGATAACATATCATCTGTTACTTCATAGGCAAGAGAGATTGTATCAGACTCTTCATATCCATAATAATAACCCTCATGCATAAAAATGAGTGTAATCGAATCATCAGTCGCTGACCACTCAATCTCCGATGTATCGGAATATTCATAGTAACCGTAATAATAATCTTCTTCAATCCCTGACCATATTTCTAGGCCTGTTCCATCTTCAAAAAACTGAAAGGTCATGGTTTCATCATCACCCGGATCCGGACCAGAATCATCTGCTAAAATTGGCATTTCAAAAGGGGTATCAGCTACCAGGTCCATGGTTCCGGGAACTATTGTACCTGAGATAGTATAGGTCGTATCTCCAGCATCATTGGCAACCGTTAATGCTGAAATATCTACTCTCATTGAAGTTGTATCGATAGAAATATAATCAGCTGCATCTTCAATTTCATATTCATAACCCATCATTTCACCATCAACAGTATCCGCAATCATAAAACCAGTGTCACTGTAACCCATAAATGACATATGCATAAATATAAAATACGGCAATTCTATATCTTCAGGAATTTCATCGTCATCATAATAATCGTAATCACTTTCCGTATCCATTGGATTATTAGATAAAAAGACAATTGAAATGTCATAACCATCATAAGACTGAGCTTGTGCCACCATATAATCCATTGTAACGGAAGCAGTACCTGTTACATCAACTCCGCCTTCTGCAGGTTCCAAGCCGTTAAGTTGCATAAAGTTCATGATTGTCTGATCTGTCCCCACTGTCATCCAAACTGTAGACTCTTCATCTTCATGCATCCATTCACCCAATAAGTCACTGGGGTCCATCATGGTTCGGTTAAAAGGTTTCCCGGGGATGTTTTTCCAAGAAAGTGCTTTTTTGGAAAATTGCTGCTGAATTTCCGGGGGTAGCTGTTGGATTTGGGATTGCAGCAGGTTAGCAATTTTATCTCCGCCGAAACACAGGGAAACAAGTGTAATAAAAAGTGTGAACTGTTTCATCATATCCTCCTTTAGGTACGCGATAATTTAAAGTTACCGGGTTAATAGTTTTCAATCAAACAAATAAATTATGCCTTGGCAAGGGGTCCAATGATTTTCAGCAGGTGCAGGAATCTATCTTTATATTTTTCGTTTTCATCCCTATTATCGGCTATTATCAGTCAGCAGCGGTGTTGTATTTGTAATTGAATTAAATATTGGCGAATCTGATTTTCAGTAAATTTATCTTTCTTCATGGCTCATCCTTTAGGTCTTCTGACTAATAATACCGCAGAAAATCAACCGTAAGCCGTGTCAGCCGTTACATATTGAATAATTGCGGGAGCAGTTCGCCTGCTTTACCTTTATACACCCTTTCATATATCAAGGACTGTTCGCTGGGTTGGGGATTCAATTCGATACACAAGGCTCCCGTAGATTTGGCCAGTTGTGGATAACCAGCGGCGGGCCACACCACTCCGGACGTACCGATACTAACAAATAAATCGCATGTGGATACAGCTTCATCGGCTTGCTGAATGGTGTCCGGATTCAGTATATCGCTGAACCAGATGATGTCAGGACGCAGCCAGGCACCGCAGTCACATTTTCTTTTATTATAAGGTCCCAGGTTTAAATCATCCTTGAACCAGCCTTCCCTTTCACAGCGTACCCGCCAAATACTGCCATGGAGTTCAATGACGTTTTTTGATCCCGACCGCTGATGCATCCCATCGATATTCTGGGTGACAATGCTTACATTTAGGTGAGCTTTTTTTACGGCAGTAATGATTTCATGCCCCTTATGAGGAAAGCATTTCAATGCTTCTTCTCGACGCAAATCGTGGAAATCAAACACCTTTTCCGGATTTGTCTCCCACGCTTCCTGGCAGGCGTATTCACGCCAATTATACTCATGCCAAACGCCGCCTTCCCCGCGGTAAGTAGGCACTCCGGATTCAGCGGACATGCCGGCGCCTGTAAAAAACACGATACGTTTAAATTTGTTAATATCTATTGTTTTGATGTTCATTATGGGATTGAAATTACTTCTGAAACTGACATAATATCACCTGACCATTATGCCGTTACTCGATAATTTAATTGCCACTTTAACACAACGCGATCCTCTTCCGCCACTTGTACCTGAAAAGGTATGGGATGAAAGTTTAACAGCAAAAATTGATAAACTGACTGCAGCGCCACTGGCCAAAGCCGGCTTGCATCTTTTGAATGATAACATTCACAATTGCCATATCATCGCCCAGGAACATGAAAATCCAGACAGCAATTACTGGCATGCTATCCTGCACCGCCGGGAGCCTGATTACTGGAATTCAAAATACTGGTATAAACGTGTAGGCAATCATCCCGTCATCCATGACATGCAAAAAGAAGAACCGGGCTGGGATCCCTTTGATTTTGTGGATCAGTGCGAAAGGTCGGACACTGAAACCGAACGAATGATCCAGTTTAAGGAAATGAAATTCCTCCTCAATTATACCTTGGAAAAATATGAATAATAGAATTGAAATAATTCAAGGTGATATTACAGATATAAAAGTGGATGCCATTGTTAATGCGGCTAATACCTCATTATTAGGCGGCGGCGGTGTGGATGGGGCCATTCATCGTGCGGCCGGGCCGGAACTGCTGGCTGAATGCAAAACCATTGGCGGCTGCCCCACAGGAGAAGCGCGTATCACGAAAGGATATCATTTACAATCGCGATTTGTGATTCATACCGTTGGACCCATCTGGAGTGGAGGAAATAATGATGAGGAATTATTGCTGAAAAATTGCTACATAAATTCCCTGCAACTGGCTGTTGAAAATGACATCAGCACCATCACCTTTCCAAATATCAGCACAGGAGTATATCATTTTCCAAAAGAGAAAGCAGCGCAGATAGCTTTAACTATTATTCAAGAATATTTAACAGATAATAACCATCTGGAAAACGTGATCTTTTGCTGTTTTGATGAAGAAAATTTCTCTATATATCAATCACTATTGATTGGTTAATCCTGATCCGGAATCGGTTTTTCCGGGTGCACCATGGGTACAAAACGTACGGGAATCACCGATTCCTTATCCATGGTTTCACCCTCCAGTTTGGTAATGACCCATAATTCCTGCCAGATACTTCCTACAGGAATAACCAAACGCCCACCGACTTTCAACTGTTCGAATAATTTCGGTGGCACCTCTGGCGGAGCTGCAGTAACAATAACAGCATCAAACGGTGCTTCATCAGGCCAGCCCTGGTAGCCATCCCCCCATTTTACATGAATGTTATTATAGCCTAGATCTTTTAGTTTTTTTGCTGATCTTTCTGCTAATTCTTTAACGATCTCAATGGTAAACACTTCGTTAGATAGTGGTGCCAATACCGCAGCTTGGTAGCCGGAACCGGTACCAATCTCCAGGACTTTTTCATGGCCTTTTAACTGCAGAAGTGATGTCATCAACCCAACGATATAAGGCTGGGATATGGTTTGTTCATAACCAATTGGTAATGGATAATCCATGTAGGCATTGGGCTGCTGCTCCACTGGGATAAACTCATGGCGGGGTGTCTGGCGCATGATGTTCAATACATGATTATCAGATACTCCCCGGGCCATGATCTGGCTGTCCACCATGATACTTGCTTTCCGCTCCCAGTTTTCAACCTGTCCAACCAGGTTTTGAATAAGAAAGATTAAAAGCAGGAAACTGTTGATATGCTTCATACCAGAATGTATTGCGTTATAATGAAAAAGGAAAGAGCGTCAGCTTAAAAATTCTTCGCTCACGGACCAGAGGCGCTGCTGATCTTTTATAACATTGGATTGTTTGGAGCTTTGCTTGGATTTGCATTTGGAGAAGTATTTTCCGCTGATACCTTCTACTTCATCAGAAGATGCCAAGTAGATGCTGGTCAATGCACCTTTTTTAACATTGATAGCGCCAACTGCTTTCGCAGCGGATAAACTCATGCGTACGCTGGTTTTATTATTATTGCCAAAATTGGTATTCACAAAACCGGGGTGCAGACAGTTTGCGGTTGTACCACTTCCTTCTAGTCTACGGGCTAATTCATACGTGAACATGACATTGCACAATTTGGATTTGCAATAGGCTGGCCAGCCCCTATAACCATCGAAGCCCTGCAGTTTATCAAAATTCAGGTTGGTGTTTAAATGGGCAGCTGAAGCGACGTTGACAATTCGTGAATTTTTTGTTGCTTTAATAATATCCAGTAACAAATCCGTTAATAAAAAATAAGAAAGATGATTCAGGGCAAATGTATTCTCAAATCCCTCCTCTGTTTTTCTGAAATCTGCAATATAGGCGCCGGCATTGTTCAATAATACATCGATGCGATTGTAGGTGTTTTGAATTTCCCCGGCTAATCGCCGAACCTGCTCCATAAGCGATAGATCTGCATGGAAGAAAGTAATGTTCTCATTACCGGTTGTGTTTGTTATCTCATGTTGAGTTGCTGATATTTTTTCGGAATTCCTACCCACAAGACCAAGTGTAAATCCCATTTCAGCCAGGTTTACAGCTGCTTCTTTACCAATACCATCCGTTGCACCGCTAATGATGCAAACTTTATCTTGGTAGGTCAATTTATTTTTTCTTTTTGAGCAGGATGCCGAGCTCGTCCAATTGTTCCTTACTGACTGTATCCGGCGATCCATCCATAAGTGATAGTGCTGATGTGGTTTTTGGGAAAGCAATTACGTCCCGAATGTTATTCGATCCGGTCAGGAGCATGACCAGTCTGTCAAAACCAAATGCAATACCGCCGTGGGGCGGTGCACCGTAGGTCAGCGCTTCCAATAAGAAACCAAATTTTTCTTCTGCTTCATCAAGACTTAACCCCAAAAGAGAAAATGCTTTTTTTTGAATATCCGGTGAATGAATACGAATGGAACCGCCGGCAATTTCATGACCGTTCAAAGTCAGATCATAACCTCTGGACAAGACCGCTGCAGGATCTGATTCCAGTTTATCAATATCCTCCACCCTGGGTGCTGTAAAAGGATGGTGCATGGCCATAAATCGTTTTTCTTTTTCATCAAACTTAAACATGGGAAAAGACGTGACCCATACAGGTTTATACATATTTGGATCC
>CATMBH010000004.1:0-17832 GCA_950063985.1 uncultured Fidelibacterota bacterium | reverse complement strand
ACCAGCTTTAATCAGATCACTGTGTAAAACCTGCTGAATTCGTTGTAAACGTACAGGAGCTCCATCTGCTTCCACCACATCACGAGCTAACCTGGGTTCTAGTTTTGCATTACTATATGTGTAAGTCATAACGCCGGCAACTCCAGCCAATGCCTGTCCACTTTCAGGGAAATAATAATAATCCCAAATATCATCTACACGCAGGGAATTGGTTCCATCTGTAATAGACCATTCTCCATTACCAAGATCCGCATTGTCAACTGTCACACCGTCAACCTTGACTAGACAGCCTTCATAAGCTTCCGCATCAGATCCTCCAGTCATAATCTGGCCGGGCGTAACAACCGCAGGGCTGATCATATTAACAGCTGACCCATGAATGATGACTTCCGTTACATCCACAATTTCTGTCAAGCCATAATATTCATCCACTGTTCCGGTAACAGTAACGCTGTCACCTTCAGCGACAGAATTCACTATACCTGAAGCTGAAATGAAATCAAATTCATCCCAGCCATCATATTCAAAACATACAATCCCGTTCCAGGGCCCTTCGGCATCCTGGACGTATAAATAACGATTACTGCTGCCGCCCCAGAACTCTGCCGTAACCACACCACTAATCGAAACAGACTGTCCATCCAATGGGCTGGCGTCATCCGTCGTTGGATCGCTCACATACTGGATATCATAGATTGATGTAATAGCGCCTCCTGAAGGAAGGACTGTATATGAACCTTCATCTGATGTTGCTGAATTTCCGTCATTATCAGTAGCGGTAATGGTATAGGATACTGTTGTACCAGACGTTTGAACGGGTACCGTTCCTGCATATGTATCACCGGACGTATTTGACATGGCTACATCTGTATTCCCTGAACCAGCATCATATGTTAAGGTAGCGCTGGCTATTGAGCCATCATCTGTGATGGTTGCAGATATGGTTACATCATCCGCATCCGTTGGTGCAGTTGGATCCATAGTTACATCAGCAATGGTTGGAACAACCGCACCTACTGCCGCGAAGTCAGTATAATATCTTGGTTGCACCTGGTAGTCATTATACTGGCCGATGACGGCTGTAACAATGAAAGGTTCCTGTGGTTGCGTTTGGCCATCAATATCTGTATCCGAATCAATGCGCATGGTGATCGTTGAGGTCTCATTATCATCTGTAATGGTTAAACTAGCGGATAAACCTTCATCAGGCCAAGTTCCAGAAGTGATAGAAACACTATCAATGACAATTATTTCTGATTCATAATCCTCACCATCAGTTAAAAGTGTAGCTACAGTCACTTCTTGGGCATCTGGTGTGTCATTCCCAGAACTGAGAATCGTAATATCATCTTCTCCGCTGGGAACAATTTCCATTAATCCATTATATTCATCAATTGTACCGGTAACTTCAACTTTATCACCTAAAGCCAAAGTTGCAGGAGGATCAATTGTCGACGCAGAGGCATAGACAATGATACCCGCAGTAGAATCTTGGATAGTGTAAGAAGTATAGTATCCTCCCCAGTTTGGTGAAGTGACAATTCCTTGTACAGTCGCTGATGAACCAATGGTTAAAGCTCGGGCTGCAGCAATAGTGATTGTTGTTGAACCAAGTGCATTTATCCAGGTTTCTACCAGGGAAATATTGGAAGCAGACATTTGACCTGAGGGCGGCATCACCCCGCCATATGTACCACTATTATTGATTTTATTATACAATACAGAACTACTTGGATCACCGCTGGCCACGCGTAACGCCGGTGCATAATTTTGTGATACCACATCCACCAAGTCGTTATAGCTGCTGCCTGTCGTCAAATTCAAGCCTGAACCATGACCATATACATGACAGCTGGTACAATTGCTGGTCCAAATGGGTTGAATCTGGGTGTCATAATCCACTTGAGCAAATAAACCGCCCAGTATAAAAACACTTGTTATTATCAGATTTTTCATCTTGTACTCCTTTGTTTTATTTAATGATTAAAAATTTACCTTCTTTAATATCACCATAAGATAAGCTCTCATTATCCAAATTTTCAACTGTAAACAAATACAAACCTGATGCGGTTGCCTGGTCGTGGCGAGTAATAAGATCCCAAGCATGTTCTCCACCGCCGAATTGAGGATTTTTACGGTCATCGATATTTTGAATATCAGTACCTTTGTATTCCTGATCATGATCCAGAACATCTACCAAATCCCCCGCCAGTGAGAAAATTCTTATTTCAGCTTTTGATGGAAGATTTTGAAACCAAATTTGCCGTCCACGGCTGCCATGACCATCCCATTTTGCCTGGCCCCGATAGGGATTGGGATATACACTGAGTTGTCCAGCCCAATCATCTGAGGTCTTAACTCCTGGATAAACATACTTACGATTGGCATAGACCGAACTTTCCAAGCTTTCCAAATTAGCGTCTGGATCACCACGATCATATGCTGTGACAGCATAATAATTCAGCCAGCCGTTTTTCACATCACTATTTACAAATTTATAATGATAATAATTACCGTTTACTTCAACACTGTCTTGCTCACCAAATTCATTTACGATTTTTACAACATCAAACCCTGTATTATAGCCTATATCCATATGATCCGGATGAGCTTTATCAAATTCTCCTAGCAACGTAAATTCTTCATCAGATTCGTTCATTGTTTTCCGTGCACCATAAATAAAATAGCCTTCAAAATCCTGTTCACGGCTGATTGGATCTACAAACGACTCTGCATTTTTCTGCCAATAAACAGTGACTTCCTGGTCAGCTACAGTTAGGGCAATATTTGGAACAGGCGGGGGTTTCGGAAGAATATAGCGGGTAATCTTACCATCCTCATCCAGATCTTCTCCCTCATCTAAAATATTATTCCGATTTTTATCTTCACCATCATACGCTTTTTGCGCCCAGTCATTGTTGATATGGAGATTTGCTCGTCGTGCAGGCCCATCATCCGTAGTACCTTGCCAGCGGGCACATACGATTGTTATAACCACATTGCAGGAATCTCCTGGGAATAATTCCCAAACAGATGAATCTTCATTGGCAGGTACACTACCAAAAGGACCAACAGAAAATAAATAGATCCAACTATTGGGTGCCGAAGGATAACCTTCATCGGTATAATCATCACCTGTACCTTTGGGTACATTGGTTTCCATCTCATCATAGCGATCTTCGTCCCTCAGGGGCATACTATATTGTGGATAATCTGCATTGTTGGAATTTGTCCAGACCCACTGGCTGAAATGGGATTGCACATAGGGCCGGGGTACTGTTCCGCCTAAAAATGATACCCCAATATATGACTCTGCCCAGCCGTCATCACCATCAGCATCGTATTGATAGGCAATATCCCGTGAAAAGCCAGCATCATCGGCAGACTGATCGAAGCCGTCCAGATTATCATACCATGAAAAGCCGCCGCCGGGTTCATATTTGTTGGTGTAATTCATATTAGCAACAGAAGCATCCATCCATAGACCTGTATAAATATCCTTAATTGTTTCATTGGATGAATTATGAATTGTGTAATTCAAAATGACAAAAGCATCAGCATACGTGAAGTTCCAGGCATACGATTCAAGATGAACATCAATTCCCAATGGAGTATGATTTGGAATGCCATAATTATCTGTTGCTGAAACGCCATAATCCTTGAAATCCATGATGAAGTCCTGATGTGAAACAGCGTAAGGGGAATAATACTGTGCCATAGAGTCCAAAGATGTAGATGAAATGGACGATCGAATTTCAAAGTCAGAGTTTGCAAAAAATTCAAACCCTTCCTGTCCGGATTCAAAAACACCATCTACAATGGCTGTTGAAACGCGGCGCTCGCCGTTCACTTTTCCGCCGATCCAGAGTCCGGCATAGGAAAAATGCTCGACTTGTTCTCTCAGAATTTCTGTCTTCTGCTTGTACATGCAGGATGGCTGAATGCGGCCGTCGATCTTATTCCACCCATTGCCCAAAACACCAAAATTGGTAACTGCCAAACCTAATTGGCCAACAGAGGTATATTTATCATAGACATCATCTACAAACTGGGCTTGGAGACGTGTTAGGAATCCAGCCATTAGAATCAAAAATGCGAAATGATACCAATTTACTTTCATGTCATACCACGGATAAAAACAGCAGATGAGTCCACCTGCTGAAAAATGCGCTCGCCAAGTTAATATTGACGGCGAGGGAAATCAATTAAGACTAGAAATTATTTTAATAAAATAAGCTTTTGCGTTTGCCGGAATGTATTATTTGACAAACGCACGAAATAGACACCGCTGGACTGGTTGGAGGCATTCCAAATTATTTCATGCACACCAGATATTAGTCTTTTATTTACAAGCGTTTCCACCACACGCCCAGTGATATCATAAACCTGTAGGAGCGATGCATGCGTCGCCGCTACGCTAAACCGGATGGTCGTAGTTGGATTGAAGGGATTGGGATAGGCTGGATATAAAACATACTCTTTTGGTAATCCAATAATATCATCAATACCGGCTGATGTGGTATCATCCCACGCTCTGCCCGGTGTACCATAATCGCCATCACCATAAGGGATTTCAGACATGGCCCAGCTGGTATCTACGGCATTGTCATAGGCGGTATTTTTTAAATACATGGACGCACCAGATAAATAAGGAAATGATGAATCATAAGCTATTTCATCCACAACACGTCCCTCATCATCGATCAGCATTATCTCATCTTCACTGTTGGCTAGCTGAAAGCCCGAGTATTCATAATTAGCGTTATAGCCGCCGTTTACTGAACTGTCGTTGTTCCGCCCGAATACAATATACTCACCTGGTGCTATGCTTATTGAATTAACGTTATGTTCATCGCTGCCGCTATCAAGCAATAGCCAATCCAGCATAGAAATCGTTACAGTATCAGCATTGTATAATTCAAACCATTCTCCATAGCTGTCTGATACCGCAGCCGGGTTGACCATCACTTCCGTTATCACAATATTGTATGGGGAGGGATCTCCGCTGGGAAAAGTAAAGGACACCATGACCGGTAAATGGTCTGAAGCATCATGGAGTGCATCTGCCATGGCATCATTGACAGAAGTATTGTTACCGTCATTTATGGCTTGGTTAAAATGATTGCCGTCATTACCGACTGCCCAATAGGAGTCTGCCACATAATTCAATTCATACGTTTCATTCAGTACCGATTCTGATGCAAAAATCCAATCGAAGCGATCATCCATCCCGCCATAGCTGCCGCTGCGCGGTGATTGGGTATGAACATCAGCAAAAGAATTATTGTTATGCCAATGGCCGATACGATCCACCGGATCAAACAAGCGGCCGTCTTCATCGTCACCCTCCCCTGTCAGCATATCAAAAGCCGGTTCGGATGAGGAACTATTGCTATAAATATTGAAATCACCGGCAACAATAAAATGGCTTCCTGCTGGGAGATCATCCAAATAATCTCTCAAGGCTGTGGCTTCAGCCAGGCGCCACTGAGCATTGGCATTCCCTGAACTTGCTTTAAAATGAACCCCATACACATTGAACTGCGTACTGGATTCATTATGCTCCATGATCCATTCAACAACATCCCTTGTTCCGGCAGACTGAGCGGTGTTAACTAAATCTGTGCTGATAAACGAAAACACATCATGGCGGTAAAAAAGGGCAATATCAATACTGGCGCTCTGGTCTGTAAAATCAGCTCCGGACCAATCCCCAGGGGCAAGTATATCTAATACATCTGTTAGGAAATGGTTAAAACCATCATCACTAACGACTTCCTGAGCAATGATGATATCAGGTTCTACATACTCAATAACAGTTATAAAATCATCCTCCCGGTCATCATCGTCTTGATAATTAAGAATATTATAGGTTAAAAACGTGTGGTCGGATTGTCCAACGAGCAGACTGCAGCAAAGGAGGAACCAGATAATTAAATAATGTCGCAATATGTACACCTAAATTTCTATAACAATTGATCCCACCTCCAGCAGGCGGTGATTTTTTAAGGTTATATTACTATATTTTTTAAGTTTTTCAAGCACAGTACTGGTTAACAGCTTAAGATTTTCCAATACAGCTAATGCTACCGACGGTACACAGCGCTGATTGCCATCCAGCATTTTTATAGCAATACCCAAAACTGAACCATCATCTTTGCGGAATCCAATACCTCGAATCGCTTCCCCGCCAACTTTTGTTACCGCATGGCCTTTCATCGCTTCAATGAAATCTGTGTCAAACCGATCCGTCCCGGCCACCAGCATCGGGTTGGATACCATCGCATCATAAAGCGGGCTCAAATCTTCATGATCAACGCTGGCAAGTTTTTGATACATTAATGCAATATTATATAAGGTCATAAACGGCACCGGGGCACTGCAGCCGTCAACGGCCAGGGGGAAATCTTCCAGTTCTGAAAATTTCATTATTTGTTTCATGATAGCCTGCTGGACAGGATGTTCAACATTGGTATATCCCGCTGGATCTGCCTTTAGATATTTTGTCAGACATAACATACCGGCATGCTTACCGCTGCAATTATTGTGCAATGGTGTCGGCTCTTGCGAATTTTTGATAAGCTCAATTTTTGATTTTCTATCATAAGGAGCATGGCTGCCGCATTCATAATAAGACATATCATAGCCCAATTTTTCTAACATTTCTTTAGCCGTCTGAATATGAATTTCCTCTCCATTATGAGATGCACACATAAGAGCCAGTTCTGCAGATGTAAATCCTGCTGCATCCGTAGCTCCAGCGGACACTGCAGCTGATGCCTGGAAAGGTTTCAGTGCGGAACGAACACACGTTAAGTAATCGGGATCACCCCAGTTCTTGACTATTTGTCCATCCCCATCAACCACAACCGCGTAAGCAACATGCATGCTTTCGATAAAATCACCACGCATTACTCTGCACATGATACCCATGGATTAATTCACAACTTCTGAAACAAATACGAATTCGAAATTGTCAGCTTTGAGTTTGGGAATCTCCCGTTGAAGTACATTTAATGTATTCTCTTTCACATGGCCAATCCCCACAGCAAACCCACTGGTTTTGGCTTTTTCAGCAAGTATATATAGTTGTTGACTTATCGAGTTTTCATCAGCATTATTATCCAAAAAAACATGCCGGCGACCCGTGGGAACACCCAAAGTACGCATTACTAATTCAGCTTGAGTCTCTTTGGTTGTACGGCTATCCAGAAAATATTTCCCATTCTCTTTCAACACAGTTCCCATCACATTCATCACCCGTTTGCTTGCTGAAGCCTTTGATCCTTGATGGTTATTCATACCCACTGCTTCCGGCAAGTGCTGCAATACTTTATCCATCCTTGATTCAATTTCAGCGCTTGTCATGGATGCTTTAATAATATATTCATCTTCTCCATATTTTGGAGCAGTGGTTCCCATGGGTATGTGTACGATGACTTCGTATCCCAATTGGAATGCCTTTTTAGACATGGTTTGACTGTATTCGTGCCCGGGTATGACGGAATACGTCAAATCAGCATCCATATTTAAAAACCCTTCAGAAACAGCGTCATTCCGATAACCAAAATCATCTATTATAATGGCAATTTTACCTGTACTGACTGGAGCTACTGCTTCGATCGGTTCAATATCTGGCGCTTTTGTAACGGGTGGTTTTTCAAGCAAGTTGATTTTATTAAAAGTGCCGATTATAATGCTGGCAAGAATCAGCACAATAAACAGCAGAAAGACGATTATTTTCTGCTGACGTTCACCAGTATTTTTTTGATTAGTCATATTATGGCAGTTGAATTGTTAGATCAATCATCTGGGGCATTCCTAAATTTTGTGATCCAAAGCGTACGCCGTAGTTTAAGCCATAGATACCGAATTGCAGGCCCACACCGCCAGAAATTTCTGTGACTTCCTTGGAAAGTTTGCTACTTAAACGGAACTCAAAATTATTCAAGCGCGATACAGTGGATACATAAAATACACTGCTTTTGATTAAGCTGAACCATTCACCGGTTATTGAGATGTTATTCACTAATTGACCTGTTTCAACCAAGACATTTGCAGTTGTAATATATCGTAATGGCAACTTGGGCTCAACACTTCGTAGGGTAGACATTTTTCCAAAATTCAAAATTGCACCACCAACATTTATTCTAGAAGAAATGTTTCTTGTTAACCCCACATCTGCAGCAATTCCGCTGCTGTTTTCTGTGTATAGATCAATTCTCACATAACGTACAGCAGCGCCGATATTCATACCCATTAATTCTTTGCTGAACGAACCGCCCAAAGCAAAACCGCTTGCGCTATAAGTTGCTAAAGGATCATCAGTTGGTCTTTCAGATCGCAATTCCAAATCATCCAGGACAACATATTTCAAATCCAATCCGTATGACATATTTTGTCCAGGAAACGAAATTTTAATTGCTGATATTTTGGAATCAGCTAACCATGATCCATATGAAATACCCATTGTTGGGGCTGGGCCATGTATAAAATGTGCTGCCGGATTAATACTATTTTTCTGAATAGCATTGGTACCGATTGCCAACTCCAATCCATTTGAAGGAGTAGATAAAAATTGAGTACCTGTGCTATACAATGCACAAGAAATGAACAGGAGGAAAAATTTAAAAATGGAACACATATGTAATTATATGAGCCATTCCTGCCGGAAGTTCTGCAATCATAGCATAATCCAGAAAGGCATCATTCTTTTTTAAAAATGAAAAATTCATCCCGGCACCAACTCCAATTCTTCCATTTCCATAACCGCCGCGGAAAAAATAATTCTTCCGATATGTATATTCTACACCTGCACGTATTGATTGACCCAAATGCCCAAAAGAGCCATCTGATTTTTCACCAGCGATAATTCCAGCATCACCCACAATATAGAGTTTTCTCATTTTATATGTTATACCAGTTCTAAATATCGATGGAAAAACATCACGGTATACACGGCCTTCTTCCTCGAAGACTTTACCTGTATTCCATTGGTAATATGAATTTAGATCTTGAACCATAAGCCCAAGGGTCATACGCTTACCAGGCCGCATCAGGACACCAACATCAAATCCTATTCCTTTTCCAGCTAGGTCACTTTCATTCATGGGCAATTGGTTGTACAGGATCTTAACATTTACTCCAACACTGATCCAACTTTGTAAACGCTGGGCAAAACTAAAATAAACAGCATCTTCGGACGTCGATAAAGTTGAGGTGGCTTCTCCAGCAGAAGTTCTACCATCAATATCATCCACTCCCGCACTGATCCAGGCTACACCAACACCCGCTGTGGGCGGTAAATGAACTGCAATACTGCTGGCAATAAACTTGCGTTCCAAAGCTAGAGAATGATAGGAAAAGGAAGCTTGACGTTTTTCTAAAAAGGCGACGCTGGCTGGATTATGATATGCAGTAAATCCTCGATCAAGTTCCGCTGTAAAACCACCGCCCATGGCCATGGAACGAGCGGATGTACCCATACGCAGAAATGCACCTGAATATCCTGCATAGTCTGCAGCGTTGAGTAACATTGTACAAAAAATGAGTATAGATAATAAGTGTTTCATTTCACGACAATGAGTTTTACCCAATGATTACTCGGAGATGCGTTCAGGTTTTGTGAATATTTCAGTTTAATAAAGTATACTCCATTGTCTACCAAACGACTGTTACTGTCTTTGCCATTCCACTTGATAGCACCTGTTTCCGGGTTTCGTCTATCAAGAGTAACATTATAAACATTTTCCATGGCGAAATTGTACACAGCCATTTCCACATCAGGCGAAACAACATTGCCTAGATGAAATCTGACATAACCATCGCCATCCAACACATTATGGGAATTCGGCGAAAACGGATTGGGATACGCATAAATTTTTTCCGGATCATAATCAGCCCGATATATTTCCCAATTACTGCCATCCAGATCCGCAGAACGAGCAACACCATCACCCGTACCTATCCAAAGCACCGGTCCGTTATAATATGCTCGTTCATCCAATACAACTGAATATACTTCACTGGATAAAGTTTCATCGCCTTGTAAAGGCGTCACATTCTTAGCCGGCTTGAACAATGCCCAGTTTTGACCATCTTTAGATTTCCAGAGCCCTTTAGCTGAAGCAGCAAAAACAAGTGAATCTTGGGCATGGACATTATACACGCGTTCACCTTCCAAAGCTGTGTACCATGTATTACCATCGTTCAGTGTATAACTCACACCCCGCTGTTCCGTGGGGTCATCGGCATTCATCGTTGCTGCCCAAATGATTCGCTGGCCGTTCCAATACTGACGGGCAATGCTGACCACAAAATTACCAGTCAGATTTTCAAAAGGATAGGCATAATGCTGCCAGTCAATACAGCCCTGGCTTCCGAAAATGCCTCGATTGATACCATTGGCAGTACCTACCCAAATTGTATCATTATAAGATAACACTGAAAATGCTTTATGGTTGTGGTTGCCGCCATCAATGGGATCCCGGGGATTCATGTAGAAATTTTTAAGTATGTTTTTACCATCCACCAATTCGTAGGAAGAATCAGCACATGTGATCAATGTAAGCTGATCATCTTCAGGAACAGGTACACGTTCCCAACTGCCGTCAGAGATTTTATAGCGCCTTAAACCGCCGGCCCAACTGGTGATCCATACATACCCATTACCGATGGAAGCATCGTAGGTAACATTATATTGCGGAACGGTGATAGGCAAGCCCTGTACAAAACCAATTCCACCCCAGGGAAATGTTTCCGCGTCAGCAAGATCAACAGGCTGATCATAATAAATCCACACCGGATTTTCAGTGGCTGAATTGGCCGTGTAAACGACGCCCTTGCCAATGGGAAAATCATTCTCACTACTGGCAAAGGCAACAAAAACTGTGTCACCTTTAACAGCTATGGCTGATACTCCACCGACTGGAAAATAACCACCAGTACTTGATCCATTGGTCAAATCAGTGCTGGTAAAAAAAGTTTCTATATTGAGCGAATCTTTCACCCTGGAAAGTCCCCGTCCGGTCCCTAACCATACCCAGCTTGTATCACCCTGTAAACGAATTTCTGAAATGACATTGCTCAACAACCCGGTTTGTGATGTATCCGACACTGATACTGTTTTACGACTGCTAAAATTATTAGGCAACCGGAACTTTGCAGCAGTTGTTTCCTGCGCAGCCAAATAAGTTATCAAAATAATTATGCTTATTAGTAATCGTCTCATCATTGCACAACCAGTTTTGTGATATAAGGTTCTGATAATATACCTGAGTAATCCCGGGCATAAAAATAGGAGGTATATGTGCCCAGGGGATTGCTGGAATCAATAATAATATAGCGAGAGTATTTTCCATCATTGGCTACTTCATCCCACAAATACATGGAAAAATCCTCGTTGCCATCATCATATAATGAAATCGGGCTGCCGCTGGAAAAAGTGCTATCTGGTTTTTGAAACATCAGATAACATGTTTGCACATCTTCATGGCCATCAGGGTCTGTCAAGGAAACAACAATGGTCCCCACAACTACACTATCTCCACTAGGACGACGCATGGTATCCGGCATACTAACAGAAAGTATTCTGGGTCCCTGATTGCCCATTTTGAAACTGGTCATTTGTTCTTTTATTACAGTTCCGAATTGAGCGAGGTATTTAATATAAACTTTTCCTGTGTCTGCGGGTTCTAAAACATATGTTACATAATTTGAATCATTGCTGACTTTGATTGAAAAGACATCATCATCCGAAATTATATCGCCTGTGATTCCTGCATCATTCAAGGCCAACGTATCTGCAGTTTGTGTAGTATCAAATCCAAAATACAGCGCTTGCACAGCCTGAAGTTTTTTGCTAAGAAAGGATGATTCGACCTGAACGCTGAAATAAAGATTATTCAAGCCTTGGTGGTAATTAAACTGCAGATCCTGCAGCAAGGCAATTTCTTCTTCATCGGTGGAATCGCCGCTGGGGCAACCCATTGTGAATAAAAGCAACCCCGCAAGCAGCCAAATGGTTTTACGCATAGAAAAAAAGTAAAACTGATTCATCATTCGATTCCATAGATATGATAGGTTAATAATATTCCTACCTGTTCCAGACTACCAGCTGAACATTTATCTGGGGTGTCTTCAAGTGTATGCCAATAGTTATCATACTCATGGGGATAGTCAAAATCAATAATATCAATGGCAGGTATGTTTGCATTTTCCCAAAGCGGCACATGATCATCGTAGATCGTATAACCCAGCGACTGGTCAAAAGCCGGTAAATTCAATTTATTGGCCAGTTTCCATATTTTGCGGACTAACTGTGGAGCTTGGCTGTAAGAAAAGCGTTCGATTGGAAAATGAAGGTGTTGATCTCCCACCATATCCAAAATGATTGCATGATCCGGTTTTGGAAATGGCAGGTTTTGGGCAAAATACTGGGAACCTTGTGCATAGGATCTGTTTTCACCGGCCATCCCAAGATCTTCACCATCGAAGAATATAATTATTACGCCTGTTTCTGATGGATTTGCTTTCAGGATGTGGGCGATTTCTAATAGTACAGCGACTCCACTGGCGCCATCATTCGCACCTATAATTGGATTGTTTTGATCTTTTACTTCTAATTCTTTATCTGACCAGGGGCGTGTATCCCAGTGTGCACCCAATAAAATCTGTTTTTCAGCGTTTGGATTAAATCGAGCAATAATGTTTTGCAAATTATAACTACCGCCCCGATGCGGATCATTATAGGTTAAAGGTTGTGTCCATACGGTATCAGCGGTTGATTGCAATTCCTGTATTAAGTATTCAAGGCATTTCTTATATCCTGTTGAACCAGGATTTCGCGGGCCAAATGAACATTGTTTTTCCAAATGCAGAAACGCTCGCTCGCCAGAAAATTCCGGCACTGTATTTTCACAACCGACAGTAACCAGACAACTGAATAACGCGCAAATTAATTTCGTTTTTGTTTTCATTCTTTTACTACAAACCAGTTACTATTAACCACTAATGGCAATATTTATATCAAACCCGAAATCACGGTCGATTTTCTTGCCAGTCGTTTTTGATTCTGACTCCCTGTATTCATAAATGATACCGCCACTGACTTGTGAACTGAATGAATAGGATATCCGTAATGCTGTTTTCCAGCCGGAGTTGAATGCAGTCTGACCAAATTCTGCACCACCATCTTTACTGCCCAATGACTCGCTTTCATTCATATCAAAATTAAGCGTGAAGTTTACGGTATTTTGGATATGCCAGTCGTCCATATAAGGCAATGGTATTGTAAAACCACCCCGATAGCTGTAATTGCTGCTAGCTGTCCATGTTTTTTCATTGCGCACGTTCAAACCATTGGATTCGTCCTGAACCGACTTGGACAAATTGTGGCGGATATTCATGGAAATACCTTTTTTCAAGTTTATGTTTAATCCTATGAGGGGTGCAAAACTGATGTTTTTTCTGGATGAGCGCTGATTATCACCAAAATCGTTGATGAATTGATCAAGATCAAATAGCGGCATGACAGGTCCATCAAAATTCTCAAATTGCCAAGATCGGGCTTCTTTGCCATTCATGGCGTGTTCCATACTTGCGGAACGAGCGATTTTCTTAATAAAAGGCCATTTCTCAACCCCGGTCCAACGCAAACTCCAACCAAAGAAAGGAAATCCTGAATCCAGCTTTTCTCCCCAAAACAAATAATCGCGGGACATTGAGCGCTGCTCAACATTTGATGCGCCAATGGTGGTGGAGATATTCTGGGAATAATTCATTGAAGTAGAAATATTGCGAGTAAGATTCAATCCTGAGCGTACAGAAAAATCGCGCTTATGATCCCAGGTTCCCAGATCAGATCCAATATTATTAGCATGATCCAATTCGTGCTCAGGCAGCCAGCCAAACTTATACCCGGTAGGTACAGTTCCTTGAACTCCCCGGCCTGTACGGTTGAGGTTTTCTGTATAGGAGAAACTGATGGGATTCACTTTTCTTATTATTCCATGCAAAGATGTCAGGAAAGCATTTTCCTTTTGTTCAGTTTTGGTTTCTTTGATCTCTTTCTCTTTAGCTTTACCCCGGCCCCTGCGCCTGTTGCTTTCAGTTCTCGAACTTGATTTTGAAGGTGGTTTATAAAATAACTCGAACATTTGAGATGGTAAAATATTGAAGCTCGATGAAAAACGTAATTGGGTTCCAATTGTAGCACCATCTATCGTACTGGCGCGGGGTTTATTCCAGCGGAAGGCGGCACTATGGTTAAAGTTTGGTTTGAGCCAAGTGAACAATTGTGGGTTAAAGGATGTCGTCAGATTTTCATTAATATTTTCCACAACACCGGGATCCATTTCTTTTATGGCTATCCAGGCATAGCCGCGAAAATCCTTGAGATCACTGGTGATTGTTCTGGAGTATTTTGTTTTCAGTTTATCCGTCAGACTGTAATCAAGTGAGAATTTCCGACTTAAGCCAAAGGAATATTTATCAGAACGGGGGCCGACACGTTTTGTCGTTTGCGACAGGGATTCATTAAAATTTAAACTGGTGTTAAATGCAGAAGGTGTATAATAAACATTCATTTCACCCAGTTTTTCACCGAGCCAGGGAACATCTTTAAGCCATTTAAATGGTGTGATATAATTATCTCTGCTGAATGGATATGAATAGCTCACTTTTCCAGAATATTTTTCGTTCAAAACTTCTGAGTTTAGTGGGTCAGAAGATTTGGACTGAGAAGCTGTAAAACTGGGTTTAATCTTATCGAGTGTTGATTTTATAAATTTATTATCAGACTTACTGGACTTGGTCAAAGAAGTACTGAAAGATATTTCCTGTTTTCTGGTCATAATGGAATCAGGGACATTTTTCTGATTCACTTGGATATCTGAATCAGGGAAATATTTTGGCCTATTTTCCGACTGTGAAAAGGTTGTGTTTAATGGGATATTCAACCCCCAGGACTTGGGCATTAATTTGTGTAACTGCACATTAGTGTTCACTCTGAGATTTTCTGTATTTGCATTACTGCCCAAGCGTTGCTGCAATACATGGAAGTTGGCATCTTTTCTGCTGTAAGAAATAGTGGACGTCGCCAGATCCGCTAAATTGAATTTGGACTGCACCCGCATCGCAACACCGCGATCTTTCTTCACACCGCTTAAGCGCAGTTCATCCAGCCATACATCACCCGTAATAGGTTCGTTTGCCTGATTAGTAATTCCCACAGTAAAATATTGAATACTTGAGAGTGAGGGTTTTCCTTTAATATGAATCTTTTTACCCGTTTCAATTCCATCTTCATCTGTAAAAGTATAATAGCGGTCATTATCTATAATCTCGTATATATCTGTTTCTTCATATTTGCTCACAGATGACGAATCCTGAAGCTTTAATTTGGTCATCCAATTCAGATCAATTTCAATAGAGTTCCTCCCTCGCGTTTCATCCCAGCCGCTGTAAACGGGTTGGATAAACTCATAATAATTATTGCCCTGTCCAAAACGTAGAAAAAATTCAACACTTGTTTCTTCTTTGCCAATCCATTGGTTTGGAGTTTCACCATAAACATACATTTTTAATTTATCATAGGTCAAATAATTCGCGCCGGATATTTTCATCAGACTCTTCATAGCAGCACCGCTATACCCTGCAGGCAGATCAGTGAATTTCATCACCAGCGATTGTTCTTTGGAACGTATATCATTTAGTCTGTCATATTCTCCTTTCACACCTTCGGGAGGGACATAATTGTCATTGTCTTCCGTATTGACGACAGCAATAGCAAAAACACTATCCGCATTTTCTTTCGTGAATGTATTGGATGAATCTGAAGCAATACCCAATTCCTGCCAGCCATTGCCCACCAGTTCAATCTTGGCAACATTGATATTGACATTTCCAGTATCGGATACGACCAAACGTAAATGGCGAATTTCTGTCCATTCCGGGCTCATGCTAGAATCCACCCTGCTGAAATGGTTCAAAGGTATACGGTATAATTTCCAGCCAGTATAATCACCATTGGATTTTTTTGTACGGCCGGCTAAATATGTAGTATCGGTAAGGAAAAATGATTTAGTAAAATATTTATTCACGATCATTAATTCAAAAGAACGATCCAAGCTTTCTGTATCAGGATATTTACCGGTATCCAGGGCATTTCCTTCAGTTCCATTAATTTTTGAAAAATCAGAACTGCCTTCTTTGTACGACCAGTTATCATTATTAGGATCATCCAGATTGCGATCTAAACCTGTATAAACAATATCAGCCCATAGTGGATCATCCACAACAGCCACATAAAATGTATCGATACAACCGCCCCAGCCATCTTCGTATTCGTCTATGCAGCCATCCAAACCGATATCTTCCTGATCTTGTAATAGCCCATCGCCATTCATACCGGCTACTTTTTCATCTTCAGTATCCAATTGACCATCCCCATTGCGGTCTTCACTGATCCTGCCTAAGTTAACGGTCAATTTCCCTTTTTCTCCGTATAACCAAATTTCAAAAAACTTGGTTTGGGTTTGGTCGTAATCACCTGAGTATAATGGTGTTGTTATGCCAGCCCATAAAGAATCCTGTATTATACCACTGTGTAAATCTCTGGGTCTATAATTTAATTTTAATATATCTGTGGTTTCATTCTGGGCGCGGATAGACGTTGATTGGTTGGGCCATATATCTTTTGTCCGGACTTGAACATAAGGATTATACCAACCCATTTTAGTTCGATTACGCTGTTTTAATTGTTCATCACCTAAAACCAATGGTGCGGATGATTCTTTCCAGTAACGCCGTTGAATCGGGATGGACGTCGTGCGTTTAGAGCCTTCAAAATCATCAATAAACGCTACACCGTTTGGGTCACCTGTTGCTGAATTATTGATGGGGTTTGGATTTGGAAATACCTGTGCTATTTCTCCTACGATAGAAAATGCGGATACTTTTTCCGTTTCTATGATTGGCAGGCGATCCAATGCACGGGTTAAGCCATCAAACTCAAGTTGATATCGCCCATTCAAATCCCAGATAAAATTGCGCATGGGTTCATACCCCACTTCAATTTTTTCATTCATTATGGATTGGTTATAATACAATGCTGTAGCACCAATAAACGATTTTTCACCCAGATCCATTTGGGCTCGTGTTCCTATAATGGTTTTCTTATCAAAGGACACCAATTCATGTTTATCGTATAAAATCTTGAGGTTTGCATTGGGATCAGTACCACTGCCCATGATCAGAGTTCCGCTGAAATAATCAATTTGATAATCCTGCCCGCGTCTAAGTTCTACACCATCCAGGAATACCTGGTCACTGCCTTCTACAATCATGAATCCCAAATTAATAGTAGAGCTTTTGTTGGTGTATTCAACTTCAATTTCCCAATGTTTATCCTGAGTGATTTCACCTATAATGGTTGACGTATACATTTTCCCTTCACCTAAAACACCATTTAGATCAGGATTGGCATTACCTCCTTCCAATGAATCATTTGTAAAAGGATGATAAATGGGAAAAAACAATTCACCTGTTGGCAGGCTGACAATGTTTGGATTAAACATATCAATGATATTATCAACAATTTTAGGATCAATTAATGGATTATCAGAAGTGATTCTAACTATGATAGAGAAATTAATTTTTTTAGCGCATTGATAATATCGATCCAAGACGTCATTTGACTGTCCTCTGAAATATTCTAAATGATTTTTTTTACAAAAGTCAGCAATAATATTATCTGATTCCAAGTTTGTAGTTGCAACAACAAGTTTTTCAATACATTTAGAAAATTTTAATTGGTTAAGTTGAAATTTTAAC
>CATMBH010000003.1:0-19032 GCA_950063985.1 uncultured Fidelibacterota bacterium | reverse complement strand
CTATAATGGATAAAAAATCTTCTTATACTAAACGGGACCTCCTTGATATCAGCTCTGGAAAAGTGTTTGGCAAAGCAAATGGTAAATTACCCATGCCGCCGATGCTGATGATTGACCGTATCTTAGAAATTTCTGATTCTGGAGGTAAATACGGCAATGGATTTATCAAAGCAGAATTAGATATTAATCCGGTGAATTGGTTTTTTGATTGTCATTTTGTAAATGATCCCGTTATGCCTGGTTGTTTGGGTTTAGATGGTTTTTGGCAGTTGGTTGGTTTTTTCCTTACCTGGGTGGGAGGCAAAGGCCGCGGACGTGCGCTCGGTGTAAAAGAAGTGAAGTTTAGAGGCCAAGTCAGACCTTATCATGATAAGATAACATATCAAATCGATATTCGAAAATTTATTACCCGACCAACCTTCATGGCATGGGGAGATGCGGTATTACAAATAAAAGATAAAGCAATTTATTTTGCAAAAGACCTGCAAGTTGGTTTATTTGATAAACTAGTATGGGATACTGGTATGGATCCCGCTCTCGATCCTTTTTAAATAACAGTATACATATAATATGGCATTACGCTGTGGTATTGTCGGCTTGCCCAACGTGGGGAAATCCACCATTTTTAACGCTCTAACGGCTTCATCAGTCCCAGCAGAAAATTATCCCTTTTGTACCATCGATCCACATGTTGGCATTGTGGAACTCCCGGATCCTCGCCTCGAAAAACTGGCAGAAATTTTTAAACCTGAACAAATTACTCACGCTAGTGTGGAATTTACCGATATTGCCGGACTGGTGCGTGGCGCCAGTAAAGGTGAAGGACTGGGAAATCAATTTTTAGGACAAATTCGACAAGTGACTGCTATCATTCATGTGGTGCGCTGCTTTGATAATAACAACGTAACCCACGTAGAAGGAAGCGTGGATCCGGTTCGAGATGCTGAACTTATTGAAACTGAGCTACCTCTGGCTGATATGGAAACACTTGAAAAACGTCATTTTAAAACAGAAAAAGCTGCAAAATCAGGTGGAAAGTCAGTACAAAAAGAGTTTGCTGTAATCAAACGACTATTGGAGTATTGCAATGAAGGCCATCGAGCGCGCACATTCCAAGCTAATGAAGAAGAAACAACAATTATTCGGTCATTACACCTACTCACACGAAAGCCAATTTTATACGTGGCCAACGTAGATGAAACAGAAATATCACACGATCAACGCGGTGCTCTGGAACAGCAATTAGTGGATTTCGCTGAAAAAGAAGGCAATCTGGCCATTCGGCTATGCGGCAAACTTGAACAGGATATTGCTCTTTTAAATGATGATGAAACATCAATGTTTCTAAAAGAATATAATTTGCCGGAGCCGGGGCTGCATAAACTCATACACGCCGGATTTCGGCTGCTGGAGCTGGAAACATTCTTTACTGGTGGTCCTATAGAAGTCAGAGCCTGGACAATCAAACAAGGTACCAGAGCTCTGAAGGCAGCCGGTGAAATTCATACTGACTTCCAGCGGGGATTTATTAAAGCTGAAGTATTTAAGTATGATGACCTCATTCGTTTGGGATCAGAAAAGGCAGTAAAAGATACCGGGCTGGCCAAACTCCAAGGAAGGGATTATGTGGTGCAAAATGGTGATTGTATTTATTTTCACTTCAATGTGTAGGTTCTGACATGTGGTTTTTTATGATAATGTCCTATATTATGGTGGCCCTTTCCGGAGTTGGGCTGGCATTTGTTGGAGTGAATCATTATTTCAATATCTGGCCCACAAACCATATCACATTAGACCTTTTGGTAAGCATTATTTTTATTGCCGCACAAACGCTGGTCATGTTTTTCTTTGTAGGAACGGGTGTGAATATAAAAGAATACATACAAGAACATCCGGAAATTGGGGACAAATTCTATAAAGGGATCCTTGGCATTAAGCGCAAGCTGTATCCGCCAACCATGATGGTCACTATGTTATTTATGGTAGCAGTTATTTTGGACGGTGCCTATTTTTTAGGCAAGGTGAACGAGTGGTGGTTTCATATATTTTACTTATTAACCCTTTACTATTATTTCAAAGCTTCCTTCGCCCAGCATAGGGCTTTTATTGGCAGCACCAATATTGTACTAGCTATGACAGGGGCTGAAAGAAAATAAAAAAGGGCAGATAAAATTACCCTTTCAAAATTTTTTATAGAGATGAAGATCAGTCTTCGTCTTCTTCATCGTCCGCGTAAATATATTCGTCATCTTCATCAAAATAATAGGGATAAGCATAATCGTATTCTTTATATTCCTCATAGTCATCATCTTCATCGTCTTCATCGTCTTCATCGTCTTCATCATCCGTATTGTCATCCTCCATTTCCTGCTTGACCACAATTACCCGAGGGTTTTCCTCGCCCCGCAGGGCCTTATCCACCAATTCTTGTTCGCTTGAAGTTAGTTGTGGTTGGACTGCAGCAAATTGCTGACGGTAGAGTACACCGCTCAAGGTTGCAAAAAATAGGACAACCAGTGCAAGCACTGATCCTTCAGCCTTGAATTCAATTCCACCCCAAATGTTTTGTTCCCAGCCGAAATTCATAAATACCGCTAGGGAAAGAAGTACACCAAAGAGAATGATGAAATTGCCCATGGTGTCCGGTGCAGCAGTGTCCATAACGGCTAAATACAAAAGCCAGACCAGCATGCCAGCTACAGCAAAGAAAATACCCAGTACATAATTCTCTGCAATAATAGAAAGGACGAAACCAATGATAGCTCCGAAAGGTATAATAAAACCGATACCGGATTTGATGCTAGACGCCATAGAAAATGCTTTTACTTTGGTTCATGTTGGTTGTCCGACCTTGAATAACAGACTAAAATTGATCGTTTTCTGAAGGAAAAGCAAGAAAATTCCATTCCTGGTGTTTCGTGGAACTCTTATAATATTAATATTGTAGAAGTGTAATTTCCCCGACTATATATGACTGATAAAACCCCAAACATTGGTGTCGTTGGTGTCGGCCATTTGGGGCGGCACCACGTAAAACATTTATCTAATAACAATAATGCGCTTCTTGCCGGCATTTATGATATTGATTCTGTACGAGTTCAAGACATTGCGGCGGAATTTAACTGTCGTGTTTTTAATTCGCTTAACAATTTATTGGATGAATGTGATGCACTTGCAATTGTCACGCCTACACTCAGCCATGCTGAAGTAGCTGAAGAATGTATAAAAGCAAGAAAACACGTTTTTATTGAAAAGCCCATAACCAAAACCGTGGCTGAAGCAGATCATCTTTTACAGTTGGCCAAAAAAAATAATGTCTTTATTCAAGTAGGTCATATCGAACGCCTTAACCCTGCGCTTTTGCCTTTGAAGAATTTTGACCTTAATCCAAAATACATTGAGGTCCAGCGCCTAGCTCCCTATATGGTACGGGGTACGGATGTTCCTGTTGTACTGGATCTTATGAACCATGACATTGATATTATTCTAGCTTTGGTCAATTCACCGGTCAAGAATATCAATGCTAGCGGTGTTTCCATCCTGTCCGATTCTTTGGATATTGCCAATGCCCGTCTGCGTTTTGAGAACGGTACAGTGGCCAGCATCACCTCTAGCCGCATCGCCCGGAACAAAGTCCGCAAAATCAAGATCTTTCAACAGGATATGTATGTGACTATTGATTTTCTGTTAGGTCTTACAGAAATATATCGTGTCCTCGATGCTGAGCAGAATGACACTGATGCTATTGAGACAGTTCCCTTAGATTCTTATGGAAGTCACAAAAAGATAGTCTACGAAAAACCTGACATCAGCCAGTTTGATGCGTTGGAAATGGAGTTGTCCAATTTTATTGCTTCTATCATGGGCGATGAAACACCCATTGTCAATGGCCAAGCCGGACGAGAAGCGTTGGACGTCGCCATCAAAATCTACGATATGATTCTTGAAGATATTCATTAATGGACATCCGCAATTTCTTTTTTAAAAACCGCAGTTATACTCCAATCCCATTAGCTGTTCTGATCATTTATTTTTCACAGCCAGCATTACCGCATGTTTTGTATGGTTTGATTTGCCTAGGTATAGGAGAATGCATTCGCTTCTGGGCGGTAAGCTATGCTGGCGGTATCACACGCACTACAAATGTGGGGGCTCCAGCACTTTGTTCATCTGGTCCTTTTGCCCATATACGTAATCCATTATACATTGGTAACTTTTTTATTTTTTCAGGGGTTGTACTCATAGCAGGCGCACCAAATATTTGGATTATGTTAGCGGTAACATGGATATTCTTTTTAACTCAATATGCATTAATCATTTATTTAGAAGAAGAAACACTGGTTAGTTTGTTTGGTGCGGAATACGAAACATATCGTCAACATGTACCACGCCTGTTGCCCAGATTTTCTGCCTGGCCTAGTGATGATAAGCGTAGACCCATGACATTTATGAAAACATTAAAAACAGAACAGCGCACGCTGCAGAATATTGTCCTTATATTACTTTTAGTGATCATCAGACAACAATTCGTCTGATTCTGGCTCATTTCAGAAATCATACGTAACATCTTCCCATGACATCTGCCCGAAATCCCGTCTTTTTCCTCGTTGCCGGTGAAGAATCCGGTGATTTGCACGGCGCGCATCTTATCGCCGCCATAAAAGTAAAATACCCAAATGCTTCATTTGTAGGCCACGGCGGTGAAGCGATGAAAACAGAAGGCATGGAAATCATCGAACATATAGATAACTTGGCAATGATGGGCTTTACAGAAGTGCTGAAACACCTGCCGTATATGGTCACTGTGATGGGACAGACTTTAGGGAAAATCCAAGAGGTGAAGCCTCAGCGCTTGATTCTTATTGATTATCCCGGTTTTAATCTGCGCCTTGCAAAAAATATTCACCCTTTGGGATTGCCCATAACCTATTTTATTCTACCCCAGGTCTGGGCCTGGAAAGAAAAGCGCGTAAATATTATCCGCAAGTGCGTGGACCAAGCCTTGTGCATTTTCCCCTTTGAGCAGGAATGGTTCGAGCAGCGAGGTGTGAACGCCCATTTTGTGGGCCACCCGTTTACAGAATTTCACAAGCCCTCCATGGATAAAGCTGCGTTCTGCAACAAGTATAGCTTGGATAAAGGACGGCCTGTGCTTGTGCTTTTCCCCGGCAGCCGGCAACAGGAAGTAGATCGTCATCTACCCATATTTATAAAAGTAGTGTCTTTGTTAAACAATGATGATGTTCAAATAATCGTAGGTAAAGTACCCCAAGTAACTCTGGGAGAAATTCCAAACAATTGGAAAGTAGAGGAGGAGGATACAAGCCTTTGCCTGGAATATGGGACAGCCGTTCTAACTGCATCCGGTACTGCCACCCTCCAATCAGCTGTTCAGGATATTCCGGCTGTTGTCAGTTATAAGATGTCATCTGGAAGCTGGCTACTGGCCAAGAACATGTCCAAGGTACCTTTTGCGGCCATGACCAATCTTATTGCCGGTAAACAAATCGTCCCGGAGTTCCTGCAGGCAGACATGACACCTAAAAATCTTGCAAATGCAATTCAGCCTCTGTTATCAAACACAGCCGAACGAAAAGAAATGCTAATCGGTTATGAACAGGTGCGCAGGACCTTGGGCATGCCCGGGGTCTACGAAAGAGCGGCAGATGCTATTTTAAGCAGGACGGAGGCGTGAAGAAAAAACTACTTTTTTTCCTAGGTGTATTTTTTGGCAAATGGGCCTTGAAATTTCTGTACGGCGCCAACCGCTGGATCATCGAAGGTGATGGCATAATTGAAAAATTGCGGTCGGAGGGGAAGTCCATTATTTTTACGACCTGGCATGGCAATCTATTGCCCGGTTATTTATACGTGGCGGACAAGCAGCCCTATGGCGTGGCGGGAAAACACGGCGATGCAGAAATCATATCCCGCATTGCCGTAAAGCTTGGTTATAAAACCATTCGAGGTTCCAGTTCGGATGGCGGTCGGGAAGCCTATAAACAGATCGTCAATGTGTTAAATGAAAAAGGTGCGCTTGTATTTATTACACCGGATGGTCCAAAGGGTCCAGCTAAAAAATTAAAACCCGGTGCCGTAAAAGCGGCTATGCGTACGGGTGCTGTTATTTTACCAACCGGGAGTTATGCTACAAAACACTGGGCGTCTACAAACTGGGATACGTTTTATGTAGCCAAACCTTTTGGTAAAATCCACTTGTTGATTGGGGAGCCTTTAGAGTTTTCTGAAAATGACGATTTTGATGAATGCTCAAAAATATTAAAAAATGAACTAGATAGATTGGAAGAGGAAGCTAGGAACCGTGCCGCAGTTTGATCCTCAATCTATAAAAAAATACCGAATTTTTCTCTGGCCCCTGGGATTTTTCTATTGGCTGCTGATCTTCTGGCGGAACTTCTTTTATAATTTGGGTTTTTTTGTTTCTCGAAAATTACCCTGCAAGGTGGTAAGTGTTGGCAATCTTTCTGTGGGCGGAACAGGAAAAACACCCTTTGTTTTATTTTTGGCCAATACATTAAAAACTGGAGGATTGAATGTAGCTGTATTGAGCAGAGGCTATAAACGCAAGTCAACCGGAACACATGTCGTCAGTGATGGAAATACGCTTAAATCTGATTTAAACAATAGCGGTGACGAACCGTTTATGCTGGCTAATAAATTGCAGGACATTCCCGTAGTTGTGGATGAAAACCGCTATCGTGGAGGACAATTTATTTGCAATGAATATAACCCGGATGTAATCATTATGGATGATGCCTTTCAACACAGGCGAGTCTTTCGGGATGTGGATATTGTTTTAATCAACAGCAATCACCGCCGTCCAAAACTGCTGCCTTACGGACTTCTCCGGGAACCATTGAGAAATATTAAACGTGCTGATGCAGTCATTTTCACCAAAGCTAATTTGACGCCTCCCGATGAAAAACTAGTCAATGCAGTATCCAACTATTGCAGTTTTACTATGGAGTCTGATTTAATACCAAATACGCAAGTGATTGGATTAGATGGTTCAACAAAACCTGTAAGCGATTTCAATGGCCCTGTGGTGGCCGTTTCCGGTGTGGGTGATCCGGATAGTTTTGAAGTGATAATGGAAGAAGCTGGCTTGGATTATGTCCATCATTTCCGTCATGATGATCACGCAGAGTACTCCGCATTGGATTTGGAAGTCCTACGGGAAGTATTTTTAGCGGCTGAAGCACAGGCAATTATTACGACAGAAAAAGATTTAGCAAAACTAGAGGATCTAAAAGACTTGCCAGTGTATGCTTTGCCAGTGGGTGTTTCGCTTAATACAAAAGACGAGGAGCAGTTAATAAATTTAGTGTGTTAATGTGCCGTAGGCGACGGCGTTCTTTTTACATAAGTTTCTAATTATTTCAACAAAACAACTTTCTGATTCTCCACAAGATCACCACTCTGAAGGCGCACAAAATACACGCCGCTGGCTATCCATAAACCACCATCAAATACAGCTCCAATCTCACTTCCGGCCGGCCTCTAATCCGGAATTTTCTGTTGCTCTATACGTTGAATAGGCACCGTCATTGCTCATCCATGTGGCAATATTATTACCATCCCAGATCTGAAAGTTGAACGTGTCGGTTACAGTGGTCATCCGTGGTAAATGACCCGGTAGCTTGGCAAATGTCAAACTTGGTACCAGCAAAATACCGGTTATTATTAAAGGTACATTTTTTAAGATCTTCATCTTAAATCTCCATGTAGACAAAAGTTACAAACAAATACCCCCCCCAACAGGTTTTTTTAAATATAAAAATAAAGTTATTTCTTAAAAATTAGAACTGCGCCACGCCCCAAGCGAACATAACGCCCACAAAGGTAAGCATAAGCGGCCAGCCGGTGTTCACAAAACGGCGGGCATCGGGGTTATCAAATACATGGATCTGGAACTGGTGGGTCGTGGTGGCGCCCCGTTCATCAATGGCCGTAATGATCACATCTTGGGGCCCTAGCTGGCTGTTGCGGGGACGCCATTTAAACTGGCCTGTCTTTTTATTAAAGGAAGCATATTTAGGTAATCGTATAGAACGAAATGTCACGCGATCATTGTTCAAATCTTCAGCGACGACGCGATAACGGTATTCATAACCCGTTAAGCCGACGGGTTTAGGCCTGGAAATGATCGAGGGTGGAATATTGACAAAGATGCGTCCTGTTTGGTTATCTTCATGATAACCGTCTGATACTTTTATGGAAAATGTATGCTTATTCACCTGGGATGCTTTCGGAATCCAAACAAGTTTTCCTGTATTAGACAGCTGCATACCCTGGGGTCCTTTGACAAGTTCATAATGGAGTTCAGCATCTTTATTTTTATCCTCAACTTGGATTTGATATTTATACATCTCTTCAACAAGCGCCGCTTTTGGCGCCTGAGAAACAATCGTCGCAGGATGATTAACATACAAATCAAATGATTGTTCATCTTTAGTATATCCATCAGAGACCACCAATTTGATAGGATAGGTATCGTATTGATCCTTGCCCGGCGTCCATAACAATGTTCCGGTAAATTCATCCACTTCCATGCCATCGGGGAATTCTTCTAATGTATAACGAATGGCGCTCCTGCGTTCCACGATAACTTTGGGCGGCTTACCTTTTGATCCTTGGAAAAATTCCCATAGAGCATCTTTAACACTTACGGACCGATCATCTTTTTCTTCGATGATGATAATCAGCCGATCGTCCTCCCAAAAAATAGAGTGCACATAACGCTTCAAATTCAGGCGGTTGAATTCATCTGACTCCATCTCCCCTTGGCTGGTCATATAAACAACATCTGCCGCGTTCCAGTCTCCGATGTATCGATCCACATTTTCACGATAAATATCGTCGGCAATATTGACAGCATACACTCGGGCTTTTTCTGTGTCTTCCAGTTTTACAACATGACTAAAAGGTAAAAGCGAACCTTTGTTCAGATCTGTTGTCATAATCTTATATTTGTACTGCTGCCCTACTGTGGCCTGCATGACCGGAATCGATACCAATTTAATAGGGGAGTTGATAAAGAAATCTGCTACAATTGTCCGAACATCATTTCCGTCATCGACTTCGATCTTCAAATGACCAAAGTCCATTTCATCTCGGGTGGGTTCCCAGCGCAAACGCCCGGTAAAAGGATCCATGCGCATTCCATCAGGCATTTCCACAGCCGTATAGGTTAGGACGTCATTCACATTGGGATCTGTTACTTCCAATTGAAAATCCCATACATAACCCAAATTAACTTTGTTCATGGGCGGCGGAGCGCGATCAATAACCGGCGGATGGTTGACAAATAAAATAACTTCTTGTGTATCAGCTGCAACTCCGTGGTTGGCAACAATTGCAAAATTTTGAGAATCAATTTGAGTTACTACAGGCGTCCACTCCACAAGACCATTTTCTGAAAGGGTCATGCCTAAAGGTTTATACAGCATTTTATACGTCAATTCCTGATCTAAATCCGGGCGCCATACATCTACTTGGTATTTGAATAATTCATCCACGCGAATGATGGAATCCGGTTCAGACAGGATTATTACACCCGCACGGGCAAAAAGTCGGAATTCCTGCACAGCACGATCGAAGCCGTCCGATACTACAATACGTACATCATAAATATTTACATGACTGCTGTCCGTTTGCCAGTATAAGGCTCCGCTGGAGTCCATCTCCATTCCATTGGGAGCTGTTTCCAAAATGAACTGCAGCTTTGCGTCGTGATTTTTATCAACCACTACCGGTTGATATGTGAACAAGGAATTGGCCACAAATTCAGTGCCTGCCAGTTCAGAAATGAATTCCGGTACATCATTTACATAAATCCAGAGACGTTCATCGTACCCTTCCAGATGTGGTATTACTTTATACGTGAGTAGAGCTTCTTCTTCAGATTCAAGCTCAACGGTTTCCCCAGCTTTCATTTCTACATGATACGCTAATTTATACGCGCCTAGTTGTGTACCGTCCGGGACCCATTGAATAGAACGTGTTTCGTAATGAAAAAACATACCTTTTGGTGGCGGCAGCAACCAGCGAAAACTGTAAAACTGGCGCGCCTCATCTTCCGGGATTGAATACACAAATAATTGATCAACGGGCAGTACGTGGCGTGGTAGTACACCTTTTGGCAAGGGCTGGCCGAGTGATTTCATCGGTTTGGTGCCAGCGGCCAAGGTGCCAATATCAAGACCGGCGATTTCCGGAAATATATCCAATAAATCTATGCGTTCGGCTAACGTATCCTGAATGGCCGGTTTATCAATAGGTGGCGGTAAGCCCAAGTCTGTAAGAAAGACAGATGTTTCATCACCATTCCAGCCGGCAGCAATTGTCGTGCCAATATATTTACCCTGTTGTATAATTGGAATAGCTGAAAAAATCTGAATATCGACTGTATCAACTATTAGTGTAAAATAATTTTCACTTTTTTCTGCGGGAGTTGCAGCGCCAAATGAAATGGTTATCATGTTCATTTCGCCAGAGACAAGTAATAAATCTTTATAGGTATCGTGGTCAAAATCTCCTATCTGAACATCAGATAAAGGACCTGCTTCATTTGGTATATTATCAATATCGATACCGGCTTCCGATAGAGTTAAAGCAATTAAATGACCGCTTTGGAAAGGGGTTATTACATCTAAAAATCCATCCGAGTCCCAGTCCGTTATTGTTACTGCACGATTGATAAACCCATTCATTCCTGCAATTGTTGTGTGGGTTGCTGTCCCTTGTTGAAAAGAGCCATTGATATTCATAAAAGGCTGTGCTTTCATCACATTGCCTTCAGGACTGAAACTTATGATATCATCATAGCCGTCACGATTCCAGTCAACAACTCCAGCATAAACAAATCCAGAACCAAAACGCATGGATTCTGGTTCCAATCGTGTGGTTATTTCTAATTCACCATCACTATTGACATCCACAACAGCAAGTCCCCGGACTGGACTACCCAATGAAACTAATAATTCCTGATCACCATCATTGTCCCGATCTAATAATTCAAAATTGTGGCAACGCAGAAATGTGTTTCGTTCAGATAAATTTAGCGTACTGGCTGGAGTTTCGCTAAAGCCTGTACCATCCCAAGGATAATAATAAACAATAGGATGCAAAATGCGTTCTTCATTTTCATCGGTGAGGTTCATGATTGTAATAAGCTCAGGAGTACCATTACCGTCTAGGTCGCCTATTTTTAAATTCACAAAATTTCCCAATAAACCATCCGGAGCAGCCAATTCCCAGTTCAACTGTTGATAGCCGTCACCATCAATCTCATAATAACGGATCATTGAAATGTGGTTACCGTTTTCTCTGCCTACTTCTATAGAGGCAAACTCAATAAGCCCATCATTGTCCAGATCAAATGTTCCTTCCATGTGAATGATCTGTAGGTCTTTCCCAAGCAGAACACTGAAAATCAATGATAGCAATATGATGATCCGTTTCATCAATTTTCTGGTTCTGTTACTGGAGGAACTTCTGTTGTAACAGTATCTGTAGGAACTGGTTCTGTTACTGGCGCTTCTACCTCTGGTGCTGCTGCAGGAGTTGCTACTTCTGTCTTTCTACTAAATAATCTTTGAAAAAAAGTCTTTTTTTCTTCTACAACTGGAGTTTCTGCTACTGCAGTACTATCAACACCCATAAATTCCAAAATTTTATATTGCAATTCCATTGCTCGCTTGGCCATATTTTCAGCAGTATACATTTCAGCGGTTATATTTTGGGGATCAAATTCCCCGGAAAAGATAATGGTGGTGCTGGCTTTTTTATTACCGGTGCTATCAATGGTTATATTTACTTTAATAGTCCATAATTCAATCTCTGTCATGTTTATAGACAACCTGTGCCTGTTGTCCGCCAATGGAGTAGATATAGAAATATGGGCATATTTTTTGGGTTTACGCTCATTATCACGGTCAAATAATGAAATGCCATTTTCAGTTTCTCCAAGACGCAGAGATTCGGGGAATCCATTAAAACGATATGTTGGATAGTGATGTAATTCAGATCGCCAATCTGTTGGGTTTAAAAATAGGGTATCTGTATCCACAGGTGGTTCAACACTTGCGTGAATAACATTTTCTGCCAGATCATGATCTATAGTAAGTGTAATTTTTGCAATACTGTCCGTGTTTAATGAATATGAAAAATCGACACGTTTATCTTTTTTAATACTACCAAGATTTGCGGAAATAATATGAAAAGTTGAAGGATTATTAGGAATATCAAGTTCATTGATATTTACATCAAACGAAGGGACGCCATCAAAAATAAAACGTTCATTCCCTTCTGTTTTACTTGGTGTATAAACAGAAACTATGTATGGTTTATACGGTGGTGGTATATAGATAACGGGCGGCTTTACAGTATCAATTACAATTACAACATATGTCTGCTCTGCTTCCTCCAATACAGGTAGTATTCTATGACGATCTCCAAGATCGTCTACATCTGAAATCAGCTGTTCCTTCAATCGTTTTTCTGCATAAAATCTGAATTCATGTTCACCTAGATCTTCTCGTCTTGGAATCCAGGTAATATTTCCTGTGGTTGGATCAAAATAGGCACTGTCTGCAGGTTGCGACAACCAGTGAAAACTATAAAAACCCGTGGCTGTATCCATGGCTGCTCTATAATTGAGCGTATCGCCCAATCTCAAAGTGTCATCCGGAACTATCACGATTAAAGAGTCTGGTTTCTTTGGATCAAATAGATCATAAAGTCCGGATTCGGCTCGAGATGAAATAACCGAATTAATTGATTCTTCGCTGGCATTATCCGGAAGAACAAAAATATTCTGCCCGCTGAATTTACTTTCAGTAAGTACAAGTACGCTGTCAACAAATGCCAATGTCAATACTTTCCCATTGGCAAAAGGCAATTGCAGTTCTTCTCGTTGATCATCATCCAAATCTGTTTTTTGGATTGCTGAACCAATTAAATTACGCGCCCCATTTAGAGGCATCAAATTTTCGACTACAACTACTGGCACTTCGTCAGCGCGAAACAATACTACTTTTAATATTTCATTTTCGGGACTAAAAACTGCCAAGTGTTGTTCTCCCGCTAAATTCATGAAACTGGAAAACACCTGACCGAATCCATTATGCAATATATCTGGTAATTCAATATTTACAATATTGGCCATCAGATTTTTCTCTTGTTTAACTGCCTGCAATAAAACTGCCGCCCGAAAAGGACTCCCGACAGCTATAGATAAAATTCCCGATTGTTGATCTACGTCACAATTGTTTGGATGCAATACCTCCCCATTATCAATAGAGATTGTTTGTGGAACAAAAATTGAATCTGTCCAAGTGTAAAGATGCAGCCATTTATTCCCATCGCTGCGCTCTCCAGGTAAGAAGTCAGCCAGTATGATTAGTTCAGCTATACCATCGCTGGCTAAATCGTAAATGATAGCATCTTTTATTGCATAGTTTTCAGGCGTTGCCTCCCATAGCACTGCATGTGAACCGTTGCTTTGAATTTCTACAAATCGCAGCTGGTTTTCTGTAAATAGAAGCACTTCATCCAGTCCATTACCGTTGAGATCGAATGGTCCGTTAACATTCATCTGTCCCGCGTGGGCTGATAAGTGCAGGAATACTGCATAAATACACCATTTTTTTGGTCTCATTAAGTAACCGTTTATTTATAACTCGAATCAACTATTGGACAGGGAGTAAATTACAACGTAAAACAAAACGCCATTTAATTGAAGTTCCCTTACTTTTACTGAAAAGGAATATAGTCTTCCCCTCTCGAAAAATACAAGGAAAAGAGCCCGTTTTACCCAAAGAATTGTCTAAATTCGCCGCAATATTTTCCTTCTCCAATTGAAGTTGGAAAACATAAATTGAATAATGTATTGCATAAGAACCATGGGATAACAATGCTGAACAAAGCATTTTTCATACTGCAATTACTTCCATTATTATTAAAAGCCCAGAGCGATCTATATCCCATTCAGGACTATTACGGCGGCGGCATTGGGTACAGCCCAATGTATATCACTTTAGATTCAATTCCTGGAGCCTCAATGATGTCCTCACTTGGATTAAACACGAGTAATTTTGATGATCCTTTTATTGTTCACGGAGGTGAAGGGTTTACCCAAATTGCCGGGCGCTGGCGGCTCGGCGGTTACGCCGGGCTTGGCTCATCTAGGATCAGCAATATCATGGACGTTTATTTTTATCAGGAGACAAATGATTCTGTAGGAATTCAGCTGCCAACATCCATTCTTGATCCAAATAGTGATAAAATTGTGCAGTATGAGGGCAGTTTTAGACCAACTGTTTCCGCCAAGTTTTCATTTACACTTGGGGCGGTCATATTAGAGTACGTTGTACCTATTTTCAGGGATCTGGAAATCTCTGGTGGCGCTTTGATGGGAGTTGGAAGAATCAATGTCAGCATTGACCAGCACACTGGCGAAGCTCAGTGGAATAATTTGTTTTCAAACATGTTCGGTACGGTTGCAAACGGCGTTCTTTATTACAGTGTTGATTCTTCTTATACAAGCACTGAAGCAGATTCCATTATTTCTGCTCTGCAGGGGACAGCGCTTGCGCCTGTAACCGGTTATGGTGGTCTGACGGACCTTAGTGGTACATTCTTCAATTTTCAACCATATATTGCGGTCAAATGGCAAATCATGGATCGTGTGGGATTACGCTTGAGTCTTGGATATAATCAGGGAACAATCGGACCTGGAGAATGGTATTTAAATGATCGTAAACAGATTGCAGACTCACCAAAATCGTCATTACAGGGATTAACTATACGTACCATGTTTTATTTTGGCCTATAATTTCAGGCTATTTTCGTCCCTTTTTTCTATAAATTAAATCAATGAAAAATAAGAAAAAATTTCAACGGATTCCTTTCGCGCTTACTATAATTAGTGTTGCGCTGTTTGCTATTATTCCCCTTTCACAAATCCTGTATTCCAAAAATCCATACAGCGCTATTGAAGGTAAATTCAAGATTATGAACCAGATTCTATATTACATCAATCAATTTTATTTCGAAGATGTGGATATGGATGAACTGATGGAAGGAGCATTTCAGGGTATATTTAAACAATTGGACCCTCATTCAATTTATATCCCTGCTAAACAGCAGGAAGAAATTGATGAGCTTTTTCGAGGTTCTTTCCAGGGGATTGGAATTGAATTCGACATTTTGAACGGCTATATTACCGTTATATCTCCTGTTGCCGACAGTCCCTCCGAACGGGCAGGGCTAATGCCGGGCGATCAGATTATTGCTATCAATGGTGAAGATGCCTATGAAATCACCAAAAAAGATGTTTTCAAAAAGTTACGCGGCCCTAAAGGAACAAGTGTTGAGATCACCATAAGACGATTGGGAGGTGATAAGTTCGACGTAATAATTATACGGGATGATATTCCTATTTATAGCGTACGAGCAACTTTAATGCTGGACAATGAAACAGGTTATATCTGGCTAACACGGTTTTCTGCAGCAACAGATGAAGAAGTCCGCACGTCATTCAATCAGCTTGAAGCCCAAGGCATGAAAAAGCTTGTTTTGGATCTACGCAATAACAGCGGTGGTTTCCTGGAACAGGCCGCAGCTATCAGTAACTTGTTTATCGCTCGGGAAGACACTCTTGTTTTTACAAAGGGAAAAAGTCAAAAAATGGAACAAGTGTTTATTGCAGATCCCGCGCAGGGACGCGAGGACTACCCGCTCATTGTTTTGATAAACCGGGGTTCTGCCAGTGCCAGTGAAATTGTTGCTGGTGCCATTCAAGATCTTGACAGGGGTCTCGTAGTGGGCGAAACCAGTTTTGGTAAAGGCCTGGTCCAACGACAATTACCATTAAATGATGGCTCAGCTATCCGAGTAACCATTGCCCGTTATTACACACCCAGCGGTCGTCTTATTCAACGGCCATATTCTAATGGCGATACAAGGGATTATTATAAAGACCTATATATTGAAAATCGTGAAACTGTCTTGGATTCTTTAAAGGAACTAAGACCAAAATATAAAACACGATCAGGCAGGATTGTTTATGGTGGAGGCGGAATCACGCCTGATCAATACATTGCCTATGACTTAAAACTTCAAAAAAATACGCAAAGATTGCTTACCCATATGAAACGTCCTTTTTTCAATTGGGGATCGAATTATGCCAGTAACCACCGCGATGAGTTTAATACATATGAAAATTTTAAGTCCTACTGGAAACTTGATGAAAGTGACTTTCACATGTTTTTAGATTATGCAGCAAATGAAGAAATTGAACTGAATCCGGACGAATTGGAAACGGATAAAGATTATATTTTAAATATGTTAAAATCTGAAATTGCCAGCGCTCATTGGGGTAAAGATGAAGCAATTGGCATTCGTTTACACTATGATAATCAGGTTATAAGCGCTTTAAATTATTTTAATGAAGCCGCTAAATTTATCAATAATTCACAGTAAATTTAAATAATTGGATTTATTGACATTCCTTATCAAAATTAATAATTTCAGCGTCAATTTTTCCAAGAAAAATAAACAATAAATAGAACAACGGAGGACTAGATGCTAGTCGAATATTTCGTAAACGGCGGACCTTTCATGTGGCCCATTCTTCTGTCACTTGTTTTTGGTCTTGCATTTGTAGGGGAACGCTTTTATGCCCTGATCATGTCATCAATAAACGCCCAAAAGTTTTTTGAAGATGTAAACAGTACATTGGACAACAAGGGTGTAAAAGAAACGCTCGAATTATGTGAAAAAACAAACGGTCCAGTTGCTGAAATTTTTCACGCTGGGCTTTCCCGGGTCCACCGTGGTATCAATGAAGTGGAAAAGGCTATCCAAAACGCGGGATCGTTAGAAATGTCCTTTCTGGAAAAAAACATGATCTGGCTGAACGCAGTGATTACCATTGCACCCATGCTCGGATTTACCGGTACTGTTGCTGGTATGGTCAATGCTTTTGATGCTATTGCGGCAGCTGATGATATTTCACCGGCTGTTGTAGCGGGTGGTATTTCGCAAGCGCTATTAACGACTGCCTTTGGATTGATCGTGGCGATGATCATTCAAATTTTCCAGAATATCTTTATATCACGTATTGACAAACTGGTTTTGGAAATGGAAGAACAGTCCATACAACTAGTTGACCATCTCTATGAGATGGAAACAAATAAAAAATAATACACCGCCACGATGAAAAAGAAGCGCCGCTTTAAACGCGGGGAAATCCCCACAGCCTCCATGGCAGATATTGCTTTTCTACTGCTAATATTTTTTCTAGTAACCACTACGATTGATATGGACAAAGGGTTGGGTATTATTCTGCCTGCTGAAGGGGAAGAAATAGAGATTAAAAAAGACAATATTCTTAATTGTCTAATTAATTCCAGTGGTAATGTTCTGCTAGGCGGTGAACCGATCAAAACAAAAGATATCAGCAAAGAAATTCGGCGCAAGATAGCCGAAAACGACAAGCTGATCATTTCTGTAAAAGCCCATGAAAAAACAAAGTACAGTGATTACATAGCAGTAATTGATCAGCTCAAAATGGCTAATGCCAAGCGTATTTCCATAGCGGAAATTGATTAATGAAGATCCAGCGAAAAACGAAGGTCTCAAGCGACATTCCAACTGCGTCCATGCCTGATATCATTTTTATGTTGCTGATCTTTTTCATGGTCACAACTGTCCTCCGAGAATACTCCGGTCTTCCTGTGGAACTCCCTAGGGCGAAGCGGATTGAAAAGCTTAAATCAAAACGGCATACAACTCATATCTGGATTTCAAAAGAAGGCCTGATTTCGATTCAGGATAAGAGATGCAAGATTGACAAGGTGCGCAATGTGATGTATGCTATACGTGCTGCGGACCCTTTGTTAACTGTTTCGTTAAAAGCTGATAAATCTGCAAAAATGGGGTTGATATCAAATATTCATAATGAACTTAGAAAAGCAGACGCTTTAAAATTGAACTATTCAACCAAAACAGCAGTTGAATAAAGTATGGACAAATATTTACCAGCATTAAGATTCAATTATCCGGTTACAATACGTATTGCAGGGCTGGCTGGTGTATTGTTAATAACATTTGGGTTTTTATTTATTCCCCGAAGTTTTAATGTTTTTATATTAGATGAAGCCAATCAAATTATTATTGAACAGATAGATATTCCGCAAACCCAGCAGTTAGATTTGCCGCCGCCGCCAGCACGTCCCTCTGTTCCGATTGAATCAGAAGATGAAGATTTAGCAGACGATTTAACCATTGAAGAAACAGACCTGGGGAGTTTTGAGGCGTGGGACGCACCGCCGCCGCCGCCTGATGGACCTCGAGTAAAATTTATACCTTATGACGATCCTCCCAAACCGCTCACGCCTATAAAACCAAAATATCCTGAAATTGCTCAAGAGGCTGGGATCGAAGGCACAGTCATTGTTCAGGTCTTTGTAGATAAAAAAGGACGAGTAAAAGAAACAATTATTTTAAAAGGTATCCCAAACACTGGGTTGGATGAAGCAGCTATAAAGGCAATCCGTAAAACCCGCTTTTTGCCGGCTAAGCAGCGTGAACGGGCTGTAGGTGTTTGGATTTCTATCCCGGTGAATTTCAGACTCAAATAAAAAAACCACACTGATTCAGGGGCTTTTTCATTCCTAATAAAATATTAATTTATTCTTCAGCTTTGGAAGCTGCTTTATCTTTTCTAAATATTCCAGAGTATAACTACTGCAACGATTGTTCCAGCAATCGCCCCACCATAGCAAAGGATGGAGATAAGGGTGCTCACGGACTTCAGTCCTACGTCAACAAGGGTGAAGCGGAAGCGGTGGGCCCAGTGGAAGAGCGGCAGGGAAATTACGGCGAAAAAGACCAGCTTTATGAGTGGGTGGGACACGGCGGTATGAATTCTTTCGAAATTTAGAGGATCGTCGCCCGCCAATCCAAATGGTACTAGGATACCCGTGATGACGATTAGAATAGGAA
>CATMBH010000002.1:0-29957 GCA_950063985.1 uncultured Fidelibacterota bacterium | reverse complement strand
ACACGACTCAGCAATAAGATTGGCATGGCATTCAACATGATGGGACTCCAACCGTGACAATTGATGCTTAATGCGATTGCTGAAAACAACATCATTATTTTTATCAAATAAAAAACACTTCGTAGATGAAGTGCCTTGATCTATTACGAGAAAGTAAAGTGAACCGGAAGATTCCGGCACAGTTATTCTGCTACTGAATATTCATAAAGAGTTTCAAATTCTTCGGTAGGCAGCATGCGAATGGCATCCCAGGTGAGTTTGGTGCAAACACGGGCACATATCTGGCAGCCGATGCATTCATCGAACCGTACCTGCACTGGCGGAATAGGAATTTCATATTTTTCTGCAGGAACCGTTTCGATGCAGTCTACGGGACAAAAGGGGACACATACTTGGCATCCTGTGCAATTGTCCTCATCGACAACAGCCATCAATTTAGGTTTCTTTTTCTTGGCATTGACTTTTTCCGCTGGTTCGGGGATAGATTTGTAGTGCTCGTATTTATATGTATCAGCCATAATTTGTTTTCAAGTGGAATGTGAAATTATACCATGTTGTTGCAATTCCAAAAGTTAATTCAATCGCCGAAGTTGTGCGGATAAAAGGCCCACCAATCCGCTTAACACAGCTCCAATTCCAAAAACAAGAAAAACATAACGTACAGACATTACAGCTGCAAGAATACCTACCAGGGCTGATGACATAGCCGTCATACCCACAACCGCAAGGTGCACCATTGAAAATAATCTGCCGTGGTATGCATTGGGAGTATTGCGTTGTATGATCGCCGTGCGGGAAATGGTTATAACTGGTATCCCCATGCCATGGAAAAATATCATAACAATAGCTGTAGGGACAGATGGTATCCAGTAGAAAAATGCATACGTTATGCCATCCCATATCAATGCTAGCAATAACAATACACCACGGTTTAATTGATGACTGACCTTATACATAAACAATGACCCCACCAACATTCCGCCGGCCATACCGGCTTCCACAAAGGCAAAATCAGACATGGTTCCCCCTAGCACATCTTTGACTAAAATGGGCATGCCTACAATTGCTGGACCCATGATAAAAATATTATTGAGAATTGTTAATATAATTAAATAACCAATGCTTCTATGGTCAATGATATACTTCAGGCCAGAAATAAGTTGTGTTAATGTAGCATGTTTTTCAATAATTGGAGGTGCTTTGGTTCGTACAACAAACAAGAGCAACAGGCTGGATATGAGAAAAGAAAAAGCGTCAAAAATAAAAAGATTATTTAATGCTATAACACCGAGTAATATACCGGCAATCGCCGGGCCGATCAAATAGGCCAGCTGTGAACTGGTGGCAATGACGGAATTCACTTTGGTCAATTGATCCTTAGTCACCACTTCCGGAATAAAGGCATTCAGTGCCGGTGGGAACATGGTACCGAAACTGCTGCGTATGAAAGCCAGAATTCCGATAAGTATAGCATCGGAAACGCCATAATAAAGTGTAAGTGGAATGACCAACACAGTCAGCGACTGGCTGATGTTCGCCAGATGCATAATGTTTAAACGGTTATACTTATCAGCAAAAACACCGCCAAGGAGCCCAAAAAGCATAGCCGGCAGATAGGCACCCATGGCTACCATTCCCGTGATAATGGATGAACCGGTCATGTCCAAAATAAGCCAGATTAAAGCTAACTGATAAATGGCATCGCCCATAGCGGTGATAAGCTGCGCCAGCCAAAGAACGGTTACATTTCGATTCCACATGGTAATATTCAGGGTAAATTAATCGTCAAGTTAATGTCTAAAAGCCTTTCCACCTTTTAAAAAACCCTCCTAAATTTTCACCTTACATTTTTTACTAAACTGATACAAAAGATTAACTAATCAATACTTAGGAGAAAAGAATGACTTACATAATTGCGGAGCCCTGTGTAGGTACGTGTGACACAGCATGTGTAGAAGTTTGCCCTGTAGATTGTATTCATGGGCCAGAAGATAAAACCGGCGCCGGCGCGGAAGCAAAAGTAGAAGGTTTTGACCCTGAAGGAAAACAACTTTACATTGATCCGGAAGAATGCATTGACTGTGGTGCGTGTGAACCGGAATGCCCCGTAGAAGCCATTTTTGAAGAGAGTGAAGTTCCGGAAGAATGGCATCATTTCACTAAAATCAATTACGAATGGTTCGGTCAGGAATACAACGGCTGATTCAGTCCTCTAAGCAATCATAGTTTAAAGAACGGCTGTGACACACAGCCGTTGTTTATCTCTCATAAATCATGAATAAGCAAAACGTATTAGAGCTGTTAAAAGAAATTAATTATCCCGGCTTCAGCCGTGATATTGTTTCCTTTGGCATGATCCAGGATGTAGACGTGGATGGGACTAATGTTACAATTCAGCTGAAAATCACAACGGAAAAAGAAGAAAAAAAACAAGCTGTTGTAAATGCTATTAAAGATAAACTGTCTTCCAAAGGAAATTTTGAAAATATTCGTGTAGAGCTAATTGACCAAGGTGCCCAAGCAATTCCAGCCAGCCAAGCTGCCGCACCTGGACCGTCCCCTTTAGCCGGTGTTAAACATATTGTTGCGATAGCTAGTAATAAAGGCGGGGTCGGCAAATCGACCGTGGCCTCAAACATTGCCATAGCTCTTACCCACAAAGGCCATAAAGTTGGCTTGCTTGATTTAGATATTTATGGACCTTCATTGCCCATTATTCTAGGGATCAATGAAAGCCCCAAACTTACCCAAGATAAAAAACTCATTCCCCTCGACCGCTATGGGATGAAAGTCATGAGTTTTGGTTTTATTAGTGGAAATCAAACACCCACAATTTGGCGCGGACCTTTGGTTGGCAGAATGACGGAACAGTTTTTCCAGGATGTTATCTGGGGTGATTTGGATTATTTGATTCTGGACCTGCCGCCCGGGACTGGGGATATACAACTAACTTTGACCCAGAAACTACGTTTGAGTGGTGCTGTGATTGTTACAACACCCCAGGATATTGCGTTATCTGACGTGCGCAAGGGCGCCGATATGTTCCGGAAAGTAAAAACCCCTGTGTTAGGTGTTGTTGAAAATATGTCTGGATTAGTCATTGAAGGGCAAATATCCGGAGTAAATGCGGATATGAACATGAAAATTGCTGGATTAGAAGATAGTATTAAAGTCGATGATGATGGCCGTTTTCAGTTTCGAATGGATATATTTAAAAAGGGTGGTGGTGTATCGGAAAGTAATCGTCTGGGAGTGCCATTACTGGGTGAGATTGCTATTTCCAAAGACCTGATGACAGCCACGGATAGTGGCGAACCTATTGTTCAAAGCACGCCCGATTCACCCATATCAGCTGTCTTCATGACCATCGCTGAACGGATAGTTACAGCAGTACAGTCATAGCAGTATAGAGGGTATTTTGACAGCCCATTTAGCAGATATTCTCGTGTATACACTTTTGGGGTTTGCAGTTCTTTATCCCTTCTTTTTCTGGTTCACTCCCCGTCAAAAAATCGATTCCGGTTTTTATAATTTTAACTTAGGCCTTGTGGGATTGATCGGTGGCATGGCTTTGGTATTAACTTGGGCCACAGAAATAGAGCGGACTCATGTGTTCGGTATAGCCGGTTGGCTGGGCCTGCATCTGTTAGTGACGTACCTTTACTGGAATAGTGAAAAAATTTCAAATATGGTCATTTCATTTGCAGCATTTGTTGGTTGTGTAATCTTCATGGTTTTAGCAATAGACATTATTCCAGCGGGTAATTCATATCTTATTATCTTTACAGGATTCGTAAGCCAAGCCATTCTGGCAGGTGTAATATTTGCCATGATACTCGGCCACTGGTATTTAAATGTTATTCAATTACCCATTGTTTTATTGCGTAAAACAGCCAATGCTCTGGCCTTCCTTTTGGTTATCAGGCTGATCTGGAATTTGATTCAATTCAAATCACTTGTAGTCATTGATCAATATGGAAAAACCCTTACTGCCTATCAATATATAACAACCCTGGATGGATTTTTCTTGGGCGTTGCAGTGTTTTTCGGACTACTTGTACCACTGGGATTACACTATTTTATTTGGCGTACGTTAAAACTCCAAGCGACACAAAGCGCCACGGGATTATTATACATCAGTGTATTGGCCATTATGGCAGGTGATCTTTGCTATAAATATGTCCTTTTTCAAAAAGGGCTCTTATTATGAGCAAGTTTGATTTTTCAAAATGCCCCCACTGTAAATGTGAGCATTTCTATCGTCAAAAAGATTTTAATCGCGCCATCGGCTGTCTGGTAATCTTAATTGGTGCTGTGTTTGTACCCCTAACGTACGGTTTAAGCTTGGTCATTGTTGCTATTGCAGACTGGATATTATACCGCCGCGTTGCTGATATGGCAGTCTGTTATAAGTGTCGGGAAGAATTTGTAAATATTGATATTCCTGAACGCATTACACCTTTTGATCATCATTTCGCTGAATTGTATGAGGAACCTGAATGAACAAGGTGCGTTATACTCGAGACGTCGGTTGATTATAGACAATGTAAAGGGTAAGTTTGCCCGCAATTTTTATAGATAATCAAGTCATTTTATGTCAATTGATTTATTAAGAAAACAAATTATCGAAAACGGTAATATCCCCAATCATATTGCTATCATTATGGATGGTAATGGTCGTTGGGCCAAAGAAAAAATATTGCACCGCTTTGCCGGTCATCGTGAGGGAATTAATTCTGTCAGGGAGATCACTCGTGTTTGTGGTGAAATTGATGTTAAACATTTAACACTTTATACCTTTTCCTTTGAAAACTGGTCTAGACCCAAAACTGAAGTGTCGGCATTGATGACATTGCTTTTAAAAACGATGAATAAAGAAGTACATGAATTACATAAAAAAAATGTGCGCTTGACTTCCATTGGCGCATTGGAAGATTTGCCAAAAGACTCACGCCAGGGAATTTTAGATGGTATAGAGAAAACAAAAAATAATACTGGATTAAACCTTGTGCTTGCCTTGAGTTATGGCGGACGCCAGGAAATACTAAAGGCAATAAAACAATTATGTGTAGATCTGGAACACGGGGATATAAAAGCAGCTGATATCGATACTGAACTGTTCCGAAATTATTTATATACAGCCGATACACCGGACCCGGAATTGCTCATTCGTACCAGCGGTGAAAACAGGATCAGCAATTTTCTCCTTTGGCAAATAGCTTATACAGAAGTTTATGTGACGGATATATACTGGCCTGCATTCAGAGAAAAAGAATTGTTGTTAGCGATCCAAAACTATCAGGAACGTGAAAGGCGTTTTGGCAAGGTAAGCGAACAACTCGAAAAAAGTAATGCGTCATAATAGTTTAAAATATATTCTAACACTGTTAATAATTGCGAATTGTCTTTGCGCCCAGCAGGAAGAACTAAAACTTCGTGAAATCAATATTGAAGGCAATAATTTAACTTCAGAATCAATGATTCGTTACACAGCCGGCTTGCGCGAAGGGGAAAATATAGCGCCTGGTGATTTTTCTAGGGCGGTGAAACGTCTGTGGCAGCTTGGGCTTTTTAGTGATATACAGATTAGAATGGATGATGAATCAGAAGATGGCTTGGTTCTAACTATTGTTGTTGAGGAAAATTTTATCCTGGGTGAAGTACATTATGAAGGAAATAAAAAAATAAAAGACAAAAAATTCGATGAAGAATTAGGCTTGCGCAGTGGTATGCGAATTCGTCCCAACCTCACGAATGAGACCATCAAAAAAATGAAAGATCTCTATGCCGAGGATGGCTATCTACTAGTGGATATTGAAGCTGTGGTGGAAGAACCCAAAGATCTTTCTGAAACAAGCACTGCGAAGAAAAAGCAAACTCGCCATTTGGTATTTAACATCAGTGAAAACAAAAAAATAAAGTTGCGGCATATCATATTTGAAGGAAATGATCAATTTTCTTCGTTTCGTTTGCGTCGTGTACTCAAAGAAACAAAAATGCAGCGTTGGTATTTATTCTGGCGATCGCATTTTGATGAAAAGAAATATGAAGAGGATAAGCTAACCCTGGTCAATTTTTATCGCAACGAAGGTTATCGTGACGCAACAATTATATCCGATTCAGTCTATTATAATGCAGATAAAAAAGCCATGTCCATTCAAATCAAAATAAACGAAGGACCGCAATACCGTTACAGGAATTTTTCCTGGGATGGTAATTCACTTTATACAGAAAATGAGTTAAGCCGTGCTTTGGATTTAGAAACCGGAGAAAAATATAACGAAGAAGAATTTAATCTTGCTGTATACGAACGTATGCATGGGCTGTACATGGACCGCGGTTATATCTACAGCAATGTACTTCCAAAGTTCACACCCGTAGGGAAAGACTCATTGGATATTCATTTTGAAATTATAGAGAATCACAAAGTTTATATCCGCAATATTTATGTCCAAGGCAACGACAAAACACGGGAAAATGTTATTCGTCGAGAACTCCATGTGTTTCCTGGAGATGTATTTAATCGACAGCTTTTGCAGCGCAGTGCCCGGGAATTATTTATCTTGAATTATTTCAGTAATGTTGTGCCCGATGTTATTCCGGTTGATGAAGATGAAATTGATCTGGAAATCATTGTTGAGGAAAAATCATCTGACCGCGCCAATGCTAACGTAGGCTATAGCGGTGTTTATGGACTCATGGGTGGAGGTGGTTTGGAATTCAGTAATTTCCGCGGATTAGGTCAGCAGCTTATATTAAGTTATAATGTAGGCTCACAACAATCAGTGAATTATTATAGCCAAAATCAAGGTGCAAAATATGAATCCTTCAGTGTACGATTCGTGGACCCCATGATTTTTGATACACCAAACAGGATTGGCTTCTCTTTCTATAACTCATTTAGAGGACGCTCAATGGGATATGGTATTCCTTTGGATATAGAAGTTGTTGGAGGTTCAGTACAATGGGGAAGACGTTTTAAATGGCCGGATGATTATTTCAGGGGCTATTGGGTATTAAATATTTCATCTAAAACATATGCTGGTTCACAAAGTGATATTGACACATATGCCGGTGGACTTGAAAAAACGAGGGGAAATGGCATTACACAGGTCATCAGTCGTGACAGCCGTGACCGCCAGGAGTTTACTAGTAGGGGATCACGTTTTACATGGGAGACAACCGTGTCTGGCGGCCCCTTAAAGGGCAATGAGGACTTTCTTAAACACGTGTTGAATTTGGAATGGTATACACCTACATTCTGGAAATTTGTACTGATGAGTTCATTGAAAATGGGTGTAGTTGATGCCCTGCCATCAAAGGAAGGACGTTCCATAATACCTTTTGATGAAAAATTTATTATGGGCGGGAATGGCATTCCCTTTGGTAATATGCTCCGTGGTTATGCTGAAAATTCCATAGGACCGAAATCATCTTCTGGAAATACAGTCCCCGGCACTGCTATGATGAGATTTATAACAGAATTTAGAATACCCTTTTCAGAAAATCCTGTGATTTATGGATTAATGTTTGCTGAAGCGGGTAATGTCTGGAATTCAGCTTCCATGACTGAACCGTTCAGTATTCCGAGATCAGGGCCCCTGAGCCTGAAGCGTTCCGCTGGATTTGGTATTCGTTTTTTCATGCCCATGATCGGTATGCTTGGGTTTGACATGGGCTACGGTTTTGATGATAATGACGGCAATGGCAGCCCCGATGCTTGGAACTACACCATCATTTTTGGTCAAACTTTTTAATTGATTCAAACAAGGAGGACTTGTGCGTAAACACATTGTAAATATGATGATTATCGCAGTAATGCTGACTTCAGCAGTGCTCGGTGAAATGAAAATAGGTTTTGTCCAATCGGATCGGATTCGTGCAGAATATGAAGAATTTCGCGATGCCGAATCACAATTGCAGATGGAATTCCGCAAAGTGCAAATGGAATATCAAATAAAATTAATGGCATTGGACAGCCTTAAAAACGCTTTTGAAACTCAAAGGCTGATGAGTTCACCGGAATGGCGTCGTGAAAAAGAGCAGGAAATAGCAACAATGGAACGAAATCTGCAGGTTTTTCAAGCAGAAAAAGTAGGCCCAGAGGGGGTGCTTTATCAGAAACAGGCGCAGATGGAATTTGAAATTCTAACCAAAGTAAAACGTGCTGTTGATAAAGTTGCTGCTGAAAAAGAATATGATTATATTATTGATGGCTCCGTTTCCCTGCTCTATGGCAACCCCGCCTATGATGTAACCGATGACATTCTTTATGAACTTCGGAAGTATAATATTTCCGAAGACGATAAGTAACAGTTCCTTTGGCAACATTGCAGGAACTGGCCAAACTGACGGGTGGTCAGGTTATTGGCAATTCAGAACTTGAAATTTCAGGGATATCTGAAATCCAAAATGGTGTAGCCGGGACAATCACTTTCCTGAGTAATCCCAAGTATAAGAAATACGCGGCAGATACAGGGGCGTCTGCTATCATTGCAGCAAATGAAGAAGTATTATCTGGATTTAATGGACTATTAGTTAATGATCCTCAATTGGCTTTTGCAAAAGTCATGAAGCATTTTTATAAGCCTCCAGAAATAGAAAAAGGGATTCATAAAACAGCAATTGTTTCTGAAACAGCAAATATTGCAGCTGATGTAAGTATTGGACCCTACTCAATTATTAAAGCTGATGCATCGATTAGCAGTCATACAATTATAGGTACCAATACCATTATTGGTTATGGTGCAAAGATTGGTGAGGGCTGTAATTTGCATAATAATGTTCACATTTATCATAATTGCACGATTGGTGATAACAATACCATTTTCAGCGGTACCGTCATTGGCAGTGATGGTTTCGGATATGTTGAAGAGGGTGGAAAACATAATAAAATTCCTCAAACAGGCACCGTTGTCACAGGAAGCAATGTTGACATCGGCGCCAATTGTTCTATCGATCGCGGTACTATTGGCGATACGGTAATAGGCGCCGGAAGCAAGCTGGATAATTTGGTCCACATTGCCCACAATGTTTGGATTGGACATGGTTGCCTTATCGCGGGACAAGTTGGCATTGCAGGAAGTGCTGAAATAGGAGATTTTTGTATATTCGCGGGTCAGTCTGGAGTAGTTTCACACGTGAAAATAGGCAATAAGGCCATATTCGCCGTGAGAAGCGGTGTCACTAAATCGCTCCCCGGGGATAAAATTTATGCCGGAATGCCTGCCAGAGAAATTAAAGAGCAACATAAAAAAGAAGCAGTGCTGACTGAAATTGTATCAATAAAGAAAAGATTACAAAAATTAGAAAATGCCGATAACACATCATAGACAACAGCGCACCATAAAAAAAGCGTCCTCCTGTACCGGCGTCGGATTGCATACTGGAGTAGAAAGTACAATTACATTTAAACCTGCTCCGGAAAACTACGGCATTCAGTTTAAGCGTACGGATATTAAAGGCAGCCCCGCCATTAAAGCTGATATTGATCATGTTGTTGATATATCCCGGGGAACAACTATAGAGCAAAATGGTATTCGAATCCATACAGTTGAACATACTTTGGCAGCGGTTTCCGGATTACGAATAGATAATATTCTAATAGAGCTAACTAGTAAAGAAACACCAGTGATGGATGGCAGTGCCAAAGATTTTGTCGAAGCATTACAGTCATCCGGCCAAGTAACCCAAGAAGCAAACCGCAAGGTTTTGCCTATCGGCCGGGTAGTAACATATTCAGACACTGTTAAAGAAATAGATATTCATGTTATACCTTCAGATCGTTTTCGAGTGACATTCATGGTTGAGTACCCGCTTCCGCAACTGGGAACGCAGTATGAAGCGATTTATAATATGGAAGAGGATTTCGCAAAAGAAGTAGCTCCCGCTCGAACATTTTGCTTTATGAGTGAAGTAGAAATGTTAAAGGAACAAGGGCTAATCAAAGGCGGTAGCCTGGAAAATGCTGTAGTGATAATTGATAAAGAAATTGATCTCAAGGAGATTGATCATTTAAGGGCACTTTTCGGAATTGAAGAAACAATTATATCGGGTGCAAATGGAATTCTGAACGGCACGGCATTACGTTTTCAGAATGAACCGGTACGCCATAAAACACTTGATTTGATTGGTGATCTAGCATTGTTGGGTATCCCAATCAAAGGACATGTCACTGCTGCCAGAAGTGGGCACGCCAGCAATGTCGAATTCGTTAAAATGATCCGCCAAGAATACGCAGATTACTTTACAGAACACTAAATTTAAATTTTACACACAGAGCTAAGATGCTGTATATAAATGAGATTATGCAACTCTTGCCACACCGTTATCCATTTATTCTGATAGATAGAATTATTGATATGGAACCCGGAAAACGTTGCACGGCAATAAAAAATGTGACTATTAATGAACCTTTTTTCCAGGGACATTTTCCAAATAAACCGGTTATGCCGGGAGTACTTATTTTAGAATCCATGGCTCAGGCTGGATCTTTCCTAGTGCTTAATTCGGTCGAGGATCCCTTGACTAAAAATATGTTATTTACAGCTATTGAAAAATCCAAGTTTCGAAAGCCAATCATTCCGGGTGATCAAGTCCGCTTGGAAATGGAATTGCTGAAAATGCGCATGAATGCAGTGAAACTTGGCGGTATAGCGTATGTCGATGATATTGTAGTTGCTGAAGCAACAATTATGGCTAATATTGTTGATCGCGCTGGAGCATAATCATTTCCACGCAAATCCATCCTACTGCTCTAATAGCAAAAGAGGCAAATCTAGGTAACAATGTAACTGTAGGCCCTTACAGCGTTATTGAAGGTAATGTAACCATTGGAGACAATTCCAGTATTGGTAACCATACAACTGTTAAAACTGGAACGACGATTGGTAGGAATACCCGGATTTTTCATAATTGCTCTATAGGTGAAATTCCGCAGGATTTAAAGTTTAGCGGTGAAGAAACAACCGCCACAATCGGCAATAATGTTACTATTCGTGAATCAGTAACCATTAATCGAGGAACTGTTGCCAAAGGTTCAACAGATATCGGCAACAATGTATTATTAATGGCTTGTACCCATGTGGCCCATGATTGTGTCCTTGGTAACAATGTGATCATGGCAAATCTTACAACTTTGGGCGGTCATGTCGAATTGGGGGATTGGGTATATTTAGGTGGCGGTGTTCTTGTGCATCAATTTTCTAAGGTAGGTGCCCATGTCTTTGTTGGCGGCGGTTTTCGTATTGTTCAAGATGTACCGCCATTTATTCTTGGCTCAGGAGAGCCGTTGCAGTATAGCGGGATCAACAAGATTGGTTTACGCCGCAGAGGCTTTGATGGTAACGCGAGAAAATTGATTAAGGAAGCTTATAAATTGTATTTCAGATCAGAACTGAACCGCAAAGATGCTCTTGAAAAGATCAAAACAGATTTGGATCAATCTCATGAAATCAAAATGATAATAAATTTTGTTGAATCCAGCAATCGTGGTATAATTTGAAATGGTTCAATTAGATTATGATTTTACGTTATATACTATTTTCTCTAATCTGCTTCTCTCCGCTAACTAGCCAGTGGTTATCTTTTGATCTGTCGAAAGCAGACATTTCAACTTTCAAAGAACAGGTAGAACCAACCATTATTTCATCAGCCCTTACAGGTGGGCAATCAACCATGTTAAGTTTGACTCAAAACCAGCGATTAGGAATTACAGTTTCTATGCCAATGGGATGGGCTTTAGCATCATCTTCTTATCAATCCAATCCTCTTCTACATCCCTTCATGGTAGAAGGACAATTTTTAGTCACAGGAAATCTGGTGCTTAAAGGGAAAATGAATTTATTTTCCAATGATGGAGAAACGGTTCAAGCCGCGGGATATGGCTGCAATTATCTTGCGCAATCATGGTTTACCAGTATTTCTCTTGGCTGGCTGGAAGGGCCGGCTCATTTACGTGTACGTTATGTTGATAGTGCTATCATTGGGAACAGGACAATTGCTGAAACACCAATTTTGTTTGGTATAGGATTCAACAAATTTAGTGGGAGTATTTTGGAATTTGATAATGTTGATATCCCCAGAAAAATAGATAATTTTATTACATATTTAATTGCAGGAACTGAATATAAATTTGGAGGTATAGATATAAACTTACAAACCCAAATCCATCCTAAATTCATACAATTAAATTTGACAATTTCCCGTTTATTTTTCTAATGACAAAAAAATTATCCATACTTGGGTCCACCGGATCTATTGGAGAAAACACCCTGCTTGTTGCTGATAATCTTGGTGAGCAGATAGATATTCTTTATCTCTCAGCAAATAGAAATGTTGAGCGGCTGATTGAACAAGCACAGAAATATTACCCCAAGACCGTTGCAATTGTTGATGAAGAAGCTGGTAAAAAAGTAACCAGTGCTTTGAATGGTCAGATTGAAGTATTAACCGGTAGAGAAGGACTATTAGAGCTCGCCGGGCGAGATGATGTTGATATTGTAATGAACGGGTTGGCGGGCAGTGCAGGTATGGAACCGACATTGAGATCTGTTGAGGCCGGTGTGGATGTTGCATTGAGTAACAAGGAAAGCTTGGTTATGGCCGGTTCACTTATTAATGAAGCAAAACAGCAATCTGGAGCTAAAATATTTCCTGTGGATAGTGAGCATTCAGCTATTTGGCAATGCTTAGCCGGAGAAGACATGGACGATGTAAGAAAAATAATACTTACTGGCAGTGGCGGACCTTTCAGAACAAAAAATGTGGAAACGTTTATAAATATTACACCGAAAGAAGCATTAAATCATCCAAACTGGGATATGGGAAATAAAATCACAATTGATTCCGCAACCATGATGAATAAAGGGCTGGAAGTCATTGAAACATACTGGCTTTTTGGATTAAAGGCTGATGAAATTGATATTGTCGTTCATCCCCAATCGATTATTCATTCCATGGTCGAATTTGCTGATCGATCTGTTAAAGCACAATTGGGCGTGCCAGATATGAAAATCCCGATTCAATATGCATTAACATATCCGCGTCATAGCGCAGCTCATTGGGAAGAACTGGATTTTATAAAAACGGGGCAACTTACATTTGAAGCACCTGATTTGGAGAAATTTCCCTGTATAAAATTGGCTTACGAGGCTCTTCGTGCCGGTGGTTCAACTCCGGCTGTATTGAATGTTGCCAATGAACAGGCAGTGTATAATTTTTTAGATGGTGAAATAAAATTCACTGAAATACCCGTAATTATTGAAAAAGCCTGTGCTGAACATCATTATATTGCGAAGCCAACTTTAGAAGATTTACTGGAATTAGAAATCTGGGCTACTGATTTTGTAAACGCATATAATTGAAGTATAAGGTAAAAAATTAATGACAACACTCTGGGCAACGATTATTGTATTAGGTGTACTTGTAACCGTTCACGAACTGGGGCATTTTTTTGCAGCTCGATCTGTTGGTGTACGTGTTGACCGATTTTCAATAGGCTTTCCTCCACGATTGTTTACCTTAACTTCAGTTGATAGTGGCTGGTTATTCAGCATTTTCTTTTATTATCGTAATGAGAAGAACAAATTTGTTTGGGGTCCTGTATATGAAAAAATGGTCGGTAGCAAACAACGTGCGGGCAGTAATACAGAATATTGTTTATCCATTATTCCGTTGGGTGGTTATGTAAAAATGGCCGGCACAATTGACGAAAGCCTTGACGATAATATAAAACACACGGATGATGAGTTAATGAGCAAAACACCCCTGCAGCAGATTTGGGTAATGAGTGCAGGTGTTATCATGAATGTCCTTTTGGCGTTTGTGCTGTTTTCTGGAATTGCCAAATATATGGGTATCCCAGAATTAAGCGATGAACCTGTTATTGCTCAGCTAGTACCAGAAATGCCTGCTGAAGCAGCAGGCTTGCAAGTGGGGGATCGAATACTTGCTTTAGATAATGATACAGTAGAAAAGTGGTCAGATATTTCAAAAACAATCCACGCAATACCAAATACACCAATATTGATTAAAATTCAGAGGGGTACTTTAGAATTTGATATTGCTATGACAACAAAATATCAGTTAGCCGTTATTGATGGACAGGTCGACACTCTCGGCGCAATTGGTATAATTCAAAATTATAGCTATCGCCCAATTGGAATGGCCGAAGCAATAAAAACAGGATCCATCGCTACAGTCAATGGCTTTGGAATGATCATTATGTCCATCGCCATGCTGGTCAGAGGAGATGCGTCAATAAAAGATATCGGTGGCCCCATAATGATTGCTCAATTAGCCGGTGAAGTAGCTAGAGCAGGATGGATAGCCCTGTTAACTTTTATGGCTTTGATTAGCTGTAATCTTGCCTTTATTAATATTTTACCCATTCCGGGGCTGGATGGTGGTCATATTTTAATTATAGTTATTGAGGGTATTATTCGCCGTAAGCTGACCGTTAAAACACGGATGGTTATTCAGCAGATTGGTATGGCATTTTTATTATTATTAATTGTTACAGTTATTGTAAACGATATTAGCCGGCTTTTTGGTTAATAATTTCCTTTAGCTTCAAATGCATAGACCCAAATTTCATTTTGATCTGTATTTGTATTGGTAGATGTCGTTCATCATCGCTGAACCAAACCTGCATATCCCCCTCATTCTTAAATAACGTTTTTCCCTGTCGAAAAGGCCGTACAACAAGGCAATTGAAAATACCAGCTCGTGTTTTCACAGATTCTCTACCCGTAACAGCTAATTTGAAGAAAATTGATTTTTTATTCTCGAAAGATGTGAATTCCATTAATTGACCAACACTCAAAGGTAAAGTACGTAAATAGTAAAAAAGGGTATAAGGATCCCGAACCAGTTCTGTGATTGCTACAGTATCAGAATTAATGATCGCCAATGATGCATCATAATGGATCGTCGTCAGAACTTTTTTGTGATAATTACCCTCTCTTATATTCTTTTTCAATTGGTGTGTGAATAGATCCGTTTCATCCATCCAAATATCAACTTGGTCCCTCAATTTATACAATCGATCTAATGCAGGATTTGTTCTTGCTTTGAATCTGGCGTGATATGTTCCAATTCCATTAATTGAATCACGGCCTATAACTTCCAAGGAGGCTTCTCCAGAGGGAATAATATTGAATTTTACTGTATAAACCAATTTTTCGCCTATATTAAATGGGAGATTCTGACCATACAAAATTGCTAGAAGAGTGAAAATATAAAATCTCATTTTAGCCCCTTAACTGCACCAGTTTGTCATGTTCAAGTTTATAAATACTGGATCCTTTATTTCCTTCTAAATTCCCACCATTTACAAACAAATCAATTTCTTTCCCAAACTCTTCCAGAATTTTTGCGGGCTCATTCAAAGCGGTGTTGCCGTGTCTATTCACGCTTGTTGTTGTGATTGGGTTTACGGAAAACTTCGCCAATTGATTGCAAAAATTGTTCTGTGGTATACGCACACCCAATGTGTGATCCATCCCCAATATTTTATGATTGACTATACCATCTATAATGGGATAAATAATTGTTGAATACCTTGTCAGTTTTGATTTAACAAGATTCATTTCTTTTGATGAAATATCAGCCCAACTTAATGCAGTATCTTCATCAGGAACTAAAACACTCATAGGTCCACTGCGTCCTTTGATTATATTTAATCTATGGATTGCTTCATCATTGGTAGCATCTACGCCAAACCCATAAATTGTATCCGTAGGATAAATGATAACGCCTTTATCCTGAATTATATTTAATGCTGTAATAACAGCATCTTTATTTCGAACGTCAATTGAGATCATGAAGCTGTGTGTGGCATAGTTTTCCAACGACGATGAAACCAAAAATACTGTTCAGGAAACTCTCTGACTTTTTCTTCTAATAATGTAGTAAATGCCTGAGTGATGGATTTAACTGTGCTTTCTCCTTCAGGAACGACCGGTTGAATTTGAAGTTTATGCTTCCCGTTTTGTTCAACGTAACATGAGATAAAAAATATATCTGAACCTGTTTGTAAATGAAAACGGGCTACTCCTTTGGGCGTGGAAGCCGGTTTATTAAAAAAGTTTACAAAAACACCCCGCTGTTTTGCATCCTGATCGCTACCTAGAATCAAAATTTTATTTTCTTTCAATATGCGGTACATATTTTTTAATGATGATTTGCGGTAAATCATTCCCATACCTGTATTTGCCCGAAACTCTCTAAAGAATATATCTGCACCGCGATTTTTTTGCCTTTGGGCTACTGCAACACAGGGATATCCAGAATATCCAAGCCATGCGGACATTATTTCCCATTTACCAAAATGACCCGTAGCCAGAATAATACCGTGTCCTTTTTCCAACGCTCCATCCAATAATTCCTGGCCTTCTACATCAATATTTGCATATCTATAAGATTTAGGCAATGATAAAAATTGCATGAATGATTTAGCGAAAAATGAATATGTTTTTTTAATAATCATATTTCTTTCGCTGTCACTTTTTTCTGGAAAGGCAGTGGCAATATTTTTTAAAGAATCTTTTTTACGTAAGCCGAGTAAATAATAGCCAAGCCTCGCTATTCTAATTCCGAGCCTATTTCTTTCTGTTTCAGATAAGCTGCACAGCCAACTCGAAAAAAGTGTCAGTGATGTATAGTTAAATTTTTGACGGAATCGCATTATTGTATAAAAGGGTCTGCAGTGAATGTAAATCTATAATAATTTCTAGGATGACAGTATTGAAATTACCGACGAATTGGGGTAACGTCATCGGAATGAGAATTCCTATAATAGTATCTTTATTCCTTTCGATCCTCTCTGCTGAACCGATAGTCTATCATGTTCCTATCCAGGGAGTGATTGATCTAGGACTGCCGCCATTTATTGAAAGAACTATCGCAGCGGCAGAAGAAGCAGATGCAGCGGCTATTATTTTTGACATCGATACGTTTGGTGGGCGAGTAGACGCAGCTACACAGATCAAAGATGCCATTCTTGGTTCCGATGTTTTGACAGTTGCTTTTATCAATCGACGAGCTATTTCAGCAGGAGCATTGATATCCTTGTCCTGTGAAAAAATATACATGACTGGCGGCGGCACAATTGGAGCAGCTACAGCGGTGGATATGCAGGGGAAAAAAGCATCAGAAAAAGTTATCAGCTATATGCGGGAGGAAATGGCCTCCACAGCTGAAAAACGGGGCCGTAACACGGCGATTGTCACCGGAATGGTGGACGAGGAATTATCGTTTACTCATTTAATTATTGATGGTGATTCGGTAGATGTGACTGATCTGGAAGGCCGCAAAGAAGGGAAGCTGATTACATTGACAACTGTAAAAGCATTGAAGTACAAAATTGCTGATGGAGAAAAAGAAACGTTTGAGGAGGTACTTTCAGAATTAGGTGTTTCCAATGCTTCCGTCCGTACTGCAAAAGAAAATTGGTCAGAAAATTTTGTTCGCTTTCTAACCAATCCAATTGTGGCTTCACTATTAACCACATTTGGTTTTTTGGGTATATTATTTGAACTGCAAAGTCCCGGCTGGGGTATACCTGGTACGTTCGGCGCTGTGTGCCTGGCTTTGTCTTTGGGGGCGTCATACATCGTCAAACTTGCCACGATGACTGATCTCTTAATTATTTTTGTTGGCGTCGCACTACTCCTTGTGGAGGTAATCTTGATCCCGGGGTTTGGCGTGGCCGGCATCTCCGGTATTGGTGTTATATTGTGGGGACTGTACGAATTACTCTTGCCTGATGTTCCTGTTGGTCAGGAAATTCACTCTATGGTACTTACGGGTTTTACCATAGGAATTATTGGTGGAATCATCGGTTTGGTATTGTTGTTTAAACTGATGACCAAAACAGAATTTTGGCAAAAACTGACTTCCCCCAATATCCAGGATAAAGATAAAGGCTATAATTCTTCTATAGGATTAGAAGGTCTCGTTGGGCAAGAAGGTATTGCTGATACTGATTTACGACCATCAGGGTGGATTAATATAGGAGATCAGCGAGTATTTGTTGTGACTGAGGGATCATATATTGATAAAATTGATAATGTAAAGATCCTTTCTGTGGATGGAAATCGGGTCGTCGTTAGAAAAATTAAATAAAAAGAAAGGAATAAAATAATGCCTGTTGCATCTATTATAATGTTGTCGTTACTGCTACTCTTTGTCGTACTGTTTTTCTATTTTGTACCGTTGGGGTTGTGGGTACAGTCAGTCGTGAGTTTAGGCCTGGGCCCCATTTCCATTATCGATCTTATCCGTATGCGCTTGCGGAAAATAACTCCCCGGTTAATTGTGGATGGTGTAATCAATCTGCACAAAGCCGGACTGCCGTCCATTTCCACGGACATGCTGGAAACGCATCAACTAGCTGGGGGACAAGTGCCAAACGTAGTAATTGCACTCATTGCGGCTGAAAAAGCAAATATTTCACTGACCTTTGAAACCGCTACAGCAATTGATTTAGCGGGTCGTGATGTCCAAACAGCAGTGGCAACAAGTGTATATCCCAAAGTGATTGATGTTCCATTAGAAGGATATTTAGCGGCCGTTGCCAAAGACGGCATTGAGTTGAAAGCACGCGCCCGTGTAACCGTACGTACGAAGTTTCCCGGTTTGATTGGCGGAGCTACGGATGAAACAATCATTGCCCGTGTTGGCGAAGGGATTGTGAGTGCGATTGGTTCTTCCGATACTTATACTACTGTGTTGGAAAATCCTGATAATATTTCCAAAGCGGTGCTGAGTAAAGGCCTGGATGCAGGCACTGCTTTTGAAATTTTATCCATTGATATTGCTGATCTTGATGTGGGAAAAAATATCGGTGCGAGTTTGCAGGCTGATCAGGCAGAAGCAGATTTAAGGGTTGCCCAAGCCAGAGCAGAAACGCGCCGGGCTATGGCTGTAGCTGAAGAACAGGAAATGAAAGCCAGAACCCAGGAAATGCAGGCCACGGTTGTAGCAGCGGAAGCAGAAGTTCCCAAAGCGATGGCCCAGGCATTTAGAGAAGGAAATCTGGGCATCTTCGATTATTATAATATGCAGAATATCAAAGCGGATACGGGTATGCGGGATTCGATTTCCGGAATGGGTGAAAAACCCATCGAAGGACCTGAGGAGAATGATTAATGGATAGCCTTGGCTACTGGCTTTTTCTGTTAATTTTATATATGCTGTCGTTTATGATGAAAAAACGGAAGCAAAAGGCCGCCAGGCAAAAATTGGAGGGTGACGAAGAAAATGGCTGGCAGACACCGGATTTTGTCAAGGGAATCTTCGCTGATTTTGTTGACAAAGGCAAAGAAGAATTGGATGAAGCTGTCTTCGCAGAATTAGAGGAAGAGTTGGAGGAAGAGTTGGAGGAAGAACTAGGTAAGCCTGAATTTCATGAGCCCCCACAGGAGATTCAACTGGAGGAAAGACATTTACCTCAAAAAGATTTATCGATAGTGGATGAGCATCGTACAATCGGTACTATTGCCCATAAGGAAATTAAAAAGGTAATTTACCAGTCGAGATTTTTCCAGAATCAAGGGGATGTACGTATGGCAATGATCTATAAGGAAATAATGGATAAGCCCCGGGCTCTGCGGCACAGCATACGCTAAACAATCTGTTCGTAGATATTCGTAATTTCTTTACGCAGGTTTTCTTCAGTGCTGTCGTTATGAATAACAAAATCGGCCAGTCCTGTTTTTTCCTCTTCTGACCATTGTAAATCTATACGCTGCAGTATTTCTTGCCGTGAAAGTGTCCCCCGGGCCATGGCTCGTTCCATCCTGTTTTTCATCAACGCAGTAATAACTATTACATAATCAAGGTGTTGGTCATAGCCTGATTCATAAATCAAGGCACCATCTACAATAAACATGGAATTTTTATTTTTTGCTGAAATCTTATTAAACTGTTCATCGATCAAATTGTAGATGTATGGAAACACAACAGAATTAAGACGGATTTGGTGGTCTTCATCCTGGAATGCAATGCGGCCCAGTTTTTTCAAGTCAATTACATTTCCCGGCCCCATAATATCCGTCCCAAATTCAGCGATCAATTCACTTTGCACAGTTGAGTTATTGTTTATCATTTTTTTCGCTTCATTGTCAGCGTCTAAAATGTAAGCACCGAATTCAGCCAATACTGCACTGGCTGTGCTTTTTCCGCAGCCAAGCCCGCCTGTTAATCCAATTTTCAGCATATTAAACCAATGTATTCAGAATTCGTTCAGTGATTTCAGAGATTTCGCCAACACCTTCAACCGCTTTAATTAAGTTGCGCTGTTCATAAAATTCTATCAATGGTTCTGTCTGCCGTCTGTATACTTGCAATCTCTGGCGGATAATTTCAGGAGTATCATCTGTTCTTCCGGATGTTGTACCTCTCAGGACCAATCGATTAATCAATTCCTCTTCATCGGCTACTATGCTGACAACAGCATCCAGCGATTGATTTAAATTTGTCAGAATTCGTTCCAACCCTTCAGCTTGGGTAATAGTACGGGGAAATCCATCAAGACAATAACCACCATTACAATCGTTTTGCGCCAGCCGGCCGGACATCATTTTTAACAGAACATCATCGGGTACTAATTGACCGACATCAATAAAAGTTTTTGCTGATTCGCCCACAGGTGAATTTTTGGATATTTCATCGCGCAGGATAACACCTGTGGAAAGGTGTACAATGCTAAAATGATCACAGATTCGTTTTGCCTGGGTTCCTTTTCCTACACCGGGCGGTCCAATAAAAATTAAATGCATAAGGCAAAGTTATTTATCAATAATAAGAATTAAATCAATAAACCTGCAATAGTCGCAGTGAGCCAGGATGCTAACGCACCTCCTATCATTGCTTTAGTAACCAGTTTAGCGAGATCTTTTTTACGTTCTGGAGCCATACCGCCGATGCCGCCTAATTGAATACCAATGGAACCGAAATTTGCGAACCCACACAAAGCATAACTGGCTATAATAGCTGTGCGGTCAGAAATGGCTCCTGAAGACATCAATTCTTTCAAGTGACCATAGGCAATCAATTCTGTAAAAACAATTTTTTCCCCCATGAGTGTGCCAAGAGTACCAGCCTCTGACCAGGGTACACCCATGGTCCATGCCAAAGGTTTGAATATAAAACCGAGGATTGTTTCCATGGATGTGCCTGCAAACCCAAGGAGGTAGTTAATCATAGCAACGAGTGAAACAAAAGCAACCAGCATAGCACCGACATTCGCTGCTAGTTTCAATCCAATTGTAGCTCCGTCCCCCAGGGCTTCCATGGCATTGGTGTTTTTTTGTTCGATAGTGATTTTCATCTCCCCCATCGTTTCAGACGTTTCCGTTTCAGGATAAATAATTTTTGCCATCACCAGTGCTCCTGGTGCAGACATGACCGACGCGGCTAATAAGTGACCGGCAATTCCAGGAATATCAGCTAGCCACATGACATAAATAGCCAAAATACCTCCAGCAACAGTCGCAAAACCGCCTGTCATCACGGCCATCAGTTCTGACTTTGTCATTTGACTGATAAAGGGCCTAACCATGAGCGGTGCTTCTGTTTGCCCAACGAAAATATTGGCTGAAATACAGAGCGTTTCCGACCCGCTGGTACCCATGGTTTTCTGCATGGCTTTGCCAATCAATTTTACGATCACCTGGATAATTCCAAAGTGGTACAAAACAGCCATTAGGCTGGAAAAGAAAATAATCACGGGCAGTGCTCGAAAAGCGAAATTGATCATGGCAACATGGTAACCCACATCTGGGACGAAAGATTTGAAAAGAAAATCACTGCCAGCATCGGAAAAACTAACGAGCTTGCGGACGGCTTTATCCAGAAAACCAAACAGCGGTCCGCCAATTGGCGTTTTCAGAATAAATATGGCAAAGATGGCCTGCAATCCCAGGCCCCAGCCAATTATGCGCATATTTATCTGTTTTCTGTTATTCGACAGGGCGAATGCGATAACCAATAAAACAACAATTCCAATCAGTCCAGTAAAACGTTCCATTATAATTTCTCCGGGTGTTGATAACATTTTCTGCAGCGTGCTTCATATTTATCAGTTTCTCCAATGACCACTTGCTCTGAATCCCCTGATATGCGTTGTGTAAAACCGGCCGGTTCGCCACAGACAACGCATATGGCCTGCAGTTTATCGAGATAATCCGCTGCACACATGATTTCCGGCATGGGCCCAAAAGGACGAGTCAGATAGTCTTTGTCCAAACCGGCGACAACCACACGCTTATCATTGGCTGACAACTCCTGGCACACGGCAATCAAGTTATTGTCAAAGAATTGTGCTTCATCAATCCCCACGACTTTTGCGCCATCTGCTTTTTCAAGTATTTCAGCGGCGTCGCTGATCAGATATGACTCCATTTTCATATGGTTGTGCGATACGATATGCTCCTCACTGTAGCGATTATCGATTTGTGGTTTAAAAATGGCTGTCTTCATTTTGGCGATCTGGGCCCGTTTCAAGCGCCGGATAAGTTCTTCTGTTTTCCCACAAAACATAGGACCACATATTACCTCTATCCAACCGCCAGTGCGTGGTGTAAGTGTCATCTAAACTCTCTGCGTTGGAAGTATAGATTTAATTTTAGTTCGTATGAGATCGATGGCAACTGTGTTTTTTCCACCCTCGGGAATAATAAGATCAGCATATATTTTCATGGGTTCAACAAACTGTTCATGCATGGGCCGCACCGTATACAGGTATTGATCGATGACAGATTGTCTGGTGCGTTTACGTTCTTCTATATCGCGTGTTAACCGGCGAATGAAGCGAATATCATCCGGTGTTTCCACAAACAATTTGATTTCCATCAGTTCGCGCAGCTTGGTGTCCCAAAGAGTTAAAATCCCCTCTAAAACAAGTACATGGTGAGGCTCAATGTGTTCGGACTCTTTTTTACGGGTATGTGTGCTGAAATCGTAACATGGAATTTTGACTGCTTCCCATTGCATCAATGTCGATAAATGATCGTGCAGCAGTTCAAAGTCCATAGCCTCGGGGTGATCAAAATTTTGTTCATTTCTTTCTTCCATGGACATATGCGCTAAATCTTTATAATAGGAATCCAGCTGGATCACAGCAACTTCGCCTGTAGTGAATTCTTTAACAATTTCGTGAGCAATGGATGTTTTTCCGGAACCGGTGCCGCCGGCAATTCCAATTAATATAGATGAATGATTCATTTTAATTTAGATTGATCGAAAGCTTCCGGAAGAAGCTGCAGTGTTGATGTCTGCTCAACATTATTCTGATTATCAGTAATAAAAATAGGAATGTCACCACATAAATCCCAGACAACTTGCCGGCAGGCGCCGCAAAGGGAGCCGCCATTTTCTGTTGCTACAGCAAGAGCTTTGAATGATGAATGGCCTGCTGCAACCGCTCGGTATAATGCCACACGTTCTGCGCAGCAGGTTAAACCATAACTGCTGGATTCTACATTACAACCACCGATCATTTCTCCATCGGAAGTTAATACCGCAGCGCCAACTGTATAGTTAGAATAGGGCGCGTGGGCAAAAGTTCGCATTGATTTAGCATGAGCAATAAGATCTTCCATATTAATACTCTTTGAATTTTATTTGTTGAAAAACATAGTTAAAGCCAACCCCGGCAATAAAACCGCCAATATGTGCAAACCAAGCAACCCCGCCAGTGGTATCAAGGCCAAGAGTTCCCAGGCCGTTTGTCAGCTGGGTCAAAAACCAGATGCCCAGTACAATCATTGCAGGAACCTTGATGGTTGTAAAGAAAATGAATATAAATACAAATACATGTACTTGGGCATGGGGATAACGTATCAGGTAAGCACCCAAGACACCGGCGATGGCACCGCTGGCACCCACCATAGGCAATATGGAATCAATGTTGAACATGACCTGTGCCAGTCCGGCCGCAAGACCGCATAGAATATAGAATAATGCATAACGAACGTGGCCCAGGGCGCTTTCTACATTGTCACCAAAGATCCATAGGAACCACATGTTACCTAGGATATGGGCAATACCGCCGTGCAGAAACATGGATGTAAAAAGATTAATGATATGAAACTGAGCCGGAATCAGGCCAAACATATAAATAAACCGGGCTTCTGATTCAGCCCCAGACATGGCCAATGTAAACTGGTATAAAAAAATGAGGACATTGGCAGCAATGATTCCATACGTTACAACAGGAACAAGGATACGGGGGTTATCATCTTTGTAAGGGAAAAACATTACTTAATATGAAAGTTTACAGTTTTGGTGGTCTCATTTCCTGATCTATCCCTAACATTGACTGACATCGTATGATTTCCAACAGATAGATGCCCAGTCAAATCATAGGAAATAGTTTGGCTGACCGGTTGATAGGCATAGAGCAATCTTTTTCCATCAAGCGTCATCGACATTTCTGATTCATCCGCTATAATGCCGGATAGCAGGTCATCTACCTTAGCTTTCAATTTTTTAATGTCCTGAAAGTAATACACTCCGCCATCAGCTGGAAATGTAGATTCGATCTTCGGAGGAATATTATCTTGTAAAATGCACACTGCCTCGAAACTTTCTATGCTGCCTGTTAACACCTGGCGTTTTTTGGAATTCTTTGATGGAATAAATGTCCAGCCGTCATCTTGATCATAGTAGTATAAACTAGTTTTTTCCAATTTTGATACGTTTTCATCGTAGCGTATGCCGATGCGGATTGTATCTTGTAGTGCAATATCAAAGGGCTGGAGCTGGTAGACATTTGACAAAAAACCGCCGTGAGGAGGCGGAGTAGAATTTTCTACAGCATCGATCCAGATTAAGCTTTGGCCATAGAATGTTGATTTAACAGACCGCAATGAACACATTTTATCCTCCGAAACGACAACTGTTTGTTCACCGGGGGTTGCAATTGCAGGCGTAAAAGCATATTTATAAGTGTAATCTGTGCCATTATTAATGCTTACATATAATTTTGTTACATAATTAAATATTTGGACATCAAGCGGTGCTGAAATAAATGCGTAGGGCTGGATTTGCTGTAAAGCAACAGCAACCAGATTTTGCGGTGTATATAAATGCAAAGACGGTTGAGCGGTGCCCATATTACCTGTTTCTATCTGGACAACAACCCCGGCAGCTGTTTTATTGATTTTTATATCCGGTTTTGTATTGTAATCCATCACAATATTTTCCGGGTGCCAATTCAATGGATTAGAAAATGCCCCCATTTTATTTTTGGCTATGAACTGCAATGAACGATTCTGTATTATTCTGCTATTCAGCGTTACAAGCAATCCGCCAGTACTTTTTTCAACACGCAGAGGATTGATTTTATTATCTGCGAATCCAGAGGGAGAAAAGGAATAACACGTAATATTTTTTAAGGGAATACTTATGGATTTTGATTGAACATTAAAAGTGGTTTCATTTCCGTTTTGAGTTATATCCTGAACGATCAAATCGATTGGCGGGTGTGTAAAGATCCAACCGTTACCTGTAGTGGTGTTACCATTAGCGTCTGTTACCTTAATGATCAGTTTATGATAACCAGGAGGTAATTTCAAAATTCCATATAAATTTCCAGGTTGAACTGTCGATGTTGGATAATCCTTTAAGTGATACAGGTTGTGGAAAGAGCCAAGATTTAAACGATGTAACGCATGATTGCGAACCAATTGTACCCGATCGCTTAATTTATAATCAAGGACATTATAATCAAGCTTGTACTCAGTAATACCATCAACAACCAATTCAACAGATTTTAACTGGTATGATTCAGCAAACCCTTGGCGTTTGTCTTTTGTTCTTAATGCCAACCCAACAACTCCAAATACATTGAGTGTATCAGCTAGTTGATATGATCCATCCGTTTTCCTGAAAAAAGGGATCTGTACCGGCAATAAACTGCCATTTACCCGGGAATCTTTTTCCAGCGGAATAAGCGCTAATTCCTCTAATTGCGGCGACAGGCGGTCATCAATTACAAAACCATTGGATTGTGGATTTAATGGTTGTTCCATGCGATTACGAATTTCAAAGTGCAGATGCGGGCCGAAGGAATAACCAGTATTTCCAGTATAACCGATCATTTCTCCCTTTTTTATTTTTACGTCATTTGGTTCAAAATAGTGGTTCAGTATATACGATTCATTTTTATTCTGATAAAATTTTAAATACCCTTCCAGTTTTGGATTAAAATGCGACAGGTGGGCATATACACTGGTTTCACCATTGGGGTGCATGATGTACAATGCTCTGCCGTATCCTTTGAAATTTGCGACCATACGGGAAACATACCCCTTTTCTACTGCAATGACCCCAGCGCCTTCTTTTCCGCCTGTTTTAATATCGATACCCATATGAAAATGGCGCTCCCGAAATTCACCAAAATTGGATTTTAATGACTTGCCGGCATCAGTCGGCCATAGGTAATCCTGGGCCGTAACAACAGCTAACAAGGTGGTTATGAAAATAAGTAATCGGTTCATAAAGAATGTAGGGGTGCCATCAATTTATGGATATAGAGAATGTTTTAGAAAAGAAAAAGGCTCCTGTAGGAGCCTTTTTCTTTTAAGAAAATTGTTAAGTTTATGATTCTTTAAGTTTTTGAATTTCTTTCCGTAGTTCTTCTAGTTCTTTTTTTAATTTTTCGAGATCATCACCATGAACTCCTTTGGGAAAGAAAAATTTATTTTTCATCATACCTGAGGCTCCATCAGGAATCATCAAATCAATGTCCAATTTCAACTGACCTTTCAAAGGGCAATTGTCACCGCAGTCAGCAGTACATACATGGCCTAATTTTTTCATCATTTTTTTATGCGGTTTCAACTCCATTTTATGAAGACCGCCTATTTTTGGTAACCAGGAAAAAGAGTCACCGCTTGATCCTAGTGTTGCTTTCAGTGATTTTTCCCGGCCTTTGCGCACAACAGTTATGTCAACCTCGTTATCTGGTTTTTCACTGCGGATTGTTTGCGTCAATTCTCTCGTGTCGCTGATGCGCACATCATTGACGGTCATGATCACATCGCCAGCCTCGAGTCTGGCTTTTTCTGCCGGGCTGTCTTTAACCACCTCAGATACTAACACTCCACCATCACCTTTTACTTTAAAATAATCGCGAAGCTGATCGGTGAGATCTTGGATCTGTACACCTAAATATCCACCATTATCTGGTTCAAAAGAAAATTTATCGTAATCATCACCAAAAAACATGATTTCATGATCTTCATCACCATTAACTAATCCCATGATTTTCACATCAACACCCAGAGCCTCTATTTCTTCTTTCAGTGCTTTAAGCGCATCATCATCCTGCAGGTTGACCTTAAAAACATTTTCTTCCCCATCTTTGTTAATGGTCAATGTCAGTTGATCGTTTTCTACTTCAACGTTCACATCTACATTTTGCTCATCCTGGTCTGAACTGACGACCATTTTCTTGATAATGACCTTCTTATCGTTGGCCTGCAACAGACCCACAGAAAAGAACAAAAGAAATGCTAATAATATATGTTTCATGATTTACCTCGATTGTTATATGAATTTACTCTTCATCTACGATTTTTGGTGTGAATAAGTTCCGTTTTATAAAACTTTAATAATTAGCTCAAGTTCAATTAACTTGTTTATATACAAACCACAAACCACAGGGAGAATTCCATGAAAAATATAAAAATTCTCGTATTAACTATTATTTTAACCTCAACGGGCTTATTTGCCATTGGCGGATTTGGTCTACAAGTAGGACAAAGTTCATTCAGTGTTGCAGAATCCAGCCCGGTATCAGGAATAACAGGTGTCACGTTGACTAATGGCAGTTTTGATGGAGCATATGTTTTAGGGGGTTATCTATATATTGACGCCATACCCTTCATTGATCTTGAAGTAGATGCTAATATAACTGGTAATACATACGATATTAACTTTAGTAATAATTCTGGACTTGATGGTGCAGTTGCTGAAATGGACCTAATCCCATTCGGTTGGATCAGCACCAATGTTTATTACACATTAAGGAAAAAAGTTTTTAGCGTTTCTATTCCTTTTTTAGCCGGTGCTAAACTCCATGCTGGCGGCGGTTTCAATACTCATAAATCGTCCCCGGTAGCTGATATTGATATGATTAAGAACTTATTGGGTGGGACTGATGATGCTTTGCTCAATGGAGATGTGTCGGGGCTTGATGCTGATTTATTAAAAGATCTTGAAGATAACTTAGTCGATGCTTCTGGTTTTCATTTTCAAACAGGACTGCAATTCAAACTGCTCATGCTGGATACATTTCTGAATTTCCGTTATACTATCGTGGATGACGTTGTTCCTGATGCTGGTGGTTTTGGAAGTGTGAACTTTCGTTTAGGATTTGGAATATAATTTGAAATAAATACAATATTAAAAAGGGGCAGGTAACTGCCCCTTTTTTATTTCAGCAGAATAAGTTTTTCTGTAGCCTGGAAAGGACCGCTTACCATCTTGACAAAATACACGCCACTGGCAAAACCTTCTGCCAGCCAGCGTACTTCATGTTCGCCAGGTGCCAATTTGTCGTTGATTAATGTGTCTGCCAAACGGCCGTTGATATCGTATATGCGTAAAGTCACTTTTTCAGATTGACCAAGTGCAAACCGAATAGTCGTTACGGGATTAAAGGGATTGGGATAGGGAGCGAATAATTTGAATTCATTCGGTAATATTTCTGATCCTGTCCCGGCAATCTCTTCACCAAAGATCATATCCTTGAATTCAAAGTTTGTATGCAGGTCCCACTGGTCATTTTTATGCGGGCTTGGCGTACCATCAGTGTGGATTAAGTCACTTTGCCCGGGTGGGTTTATATTGTAATCAATAATCTCTGTACCCGTCATTTCATAAGCCCCCTGGTATGTGCCGTGATCGTTAATCGCTTCCGGTATTCCTTTTACATCTTCCAGGGTCATGCTGGAAAAGGACGTAACAAAATTGGTAATGTTATCCACGCCATTACAGATTCCTGATCCGGAGATCCAGGGACCGATATCGCCGTTATTCCACCAAGACGCCGGTTTATTATTCCAATTGGTAAAGAAACCCTGATCAGGATTTAATGCATGAGGCATATCTTCAAAGGCAATGAAACCGCCCCATTCTTCCGAGCCGTCACCTTTATGGGGCAGGTAGGGATGAACCCCATCGCTGCGATCCTGGAAACGCCCACCATGCCAGAAAGCAATATTCTGATCCTGGTCAATGGCAAAGGCATTAAAAGACATAGGCGCGTCACTGACGGCCTCATCATAATCAGCGATACTGGTGGCCTTATTAATTTTGTATATATAATCCGCCATTTGAACATCATCCATCCAAAAGGTCATCTTCTGGGAGTAAACCTGGTGCAATGGTAAATAAGAACTCACAACAGGCCCATGTATGGTTCGGTAGTGAGTAAATATTTCCTCACCAGCGATCATTTTAATAGTATCAACGATCACCTCAAAATCCAGCCACTCGCCGTTGTGCCAGTAACCATCATTAAAATTATTGCTCTGGGTTGAATCAATATAAGTATCCACGTTATCGCTGACACCGCTGGTCCAGGTCCAGGCGATATGTTCATTATGGCCTAAAGTGACAAATGGTACACCAGGTATAGTTTTTCCTCCTATATGGTAAGTGGGACATTCCAATTCTATTTCCATGGTTACCGATGCTTCATTATAACTGGGCGAGCCCATTTGCGGGCAGCCCAAAAGCATTACATTGCCGCTGGTGGAAAAACCTGGATCTACAAGAGCAGCAAAACTGCCGAGTTTGTATATGATACCGTTGTCTTTCCAGAATTGCATAACGTATTCATTGCGTGCTTCCATTTCCAAGACAACTTCTTCCGGAACCGTCATTCCTGAATAATGCCAGGCTTGAGCTGCAGCTTGCCCGGTATCCAGATCGGAAGAGCG
>CATMBH010000001.1:0-32060 GCA_950063985.1 uncultured Fidelibacterota bacterium | reverse complement strand
CATCAGCATTTTTTGGGTGGTATTCCAGTCCGATCGCACATACTTTGCGGGCCCGTTCCAGATCACCATCTTTTAAATAATGATCAGCCAAAACAGGAAATAAATGTGTCTCAAAATTATCGGCAAAATGAAGTTCCAAAGCGGTGCGATTGGAGAGATCCATGCTCAGCGGCGGTTGGTTTGCACCCAGTCTGTTATATAATCGATGGTATCCTGGACCGGGGTGCCGGGACCGAATAACTTACCCACGCCAATACTGTTCAATGCAGTCATATCATTTTCCGGAATGATACCGCCCCCGGTTAGCAGAACATCATCCAGGCCTTTATCCTTCATCAATTCCACAACTTTAGTAAAAATAGTCATATGGGCATTATTCAGGCTGGAGAGCGCAATAACATCCACATCTTCCTGCAATGCGGCAGAAACGATCATTTCCGGAGTCTGGCGCAGGCCAAGATAGATCACTTCCATCCCGGCATCTCGATAGGCCGATGCTAATATCTTTATTCCGCGATCATGACCGTCCAGGCCGGGTTTGGCCATCAATATTCTGATTTTGCGTTCCATTAGATTTAGCTCGGTGTAAGGAAAATTACAACGTTCCCTTTAACGAATTCAGTATATTTCAATCCCTGCTGTTTAGTACAATTGTTACCGGTCCGTCGTTTTGAATGTTTACATTCATCATAGCTCCAAATTCTCCTGATTGAACAGGAACACCTTGACCTTCCAGCTTTTTCATGAAATCCTCATAAAGTGCCAAACCTTTTTCCGGTGGCGCTGCTCGGATAAAACTGGGTCGTCTGCCTTTGTGTGTATCCGCGCATAAAGTAAACTGGCTTACCACCAGCGCGGCGCCATGCACATCTTTGACAGATAGATTCAATTTATCATTTTCATCATTAAAGATGCGCAAACCAGCTATCTTTTTTACCAGGAAATCAGCGTCATCCTCATCGTCGTCGCCCATTACACCCAACAGAATGACGAGGCCTTGATCAATTTTACCAGCTAACCGACCATCAATGGTTACATTTCCGGATGTAACGCGCTGCAAGACTGCGATCAATTAGAGACCCAGATGTTATCCTTGCCATAAATATCCCGCAGCTTTTTAATGAATTCTCTGCCTGATGAAACACGAATATTATGGGCAAAAATACGTTGCTCTTTCCCTTTATCAACCGACACATGGAATAACAACCCGCAGCTGCCATGGTACTTTTGTACCAGTATGTATATAGCATCTACATCATTAGGGGTCATTTCCTCGGACTCAAATTTGATATTCACATTCTTGGCGTAATAATCACGGGCTTTATCTAAGGCAACGATCTCATCAGCGATAATTTTCAGATCACTGAAATCTGACGTATCTGTTTGTCTGCCGCTGACAAAGATTATTTCATCATTATCCAAAAGGTCCTTATACTTATCAAAAACAGAGCTGAAAGCGAGTATTTCAGCTTGACCCCCAAGGCATTCAAGTTTAAAAAAGGCCATCTGGTTATTTTTGCGGTCAAAATGAAGTCTTAATTCCTGAACGGAACCACCAATACGGACAGTCTCCCGTTTTAATTCTTCTACATTTTCAGTGAAGTCAAAATTGCTGAATTCTTCCAGGTCTTCGGCATATTTCAAAAGCGGATGACCGGAGAGGTATAAACCCAAAACCTCTTTTTCCTTCTGCAGGGAAACACTGTCTGTCCAGCTTTCAGCGCTAACTAACGCTGGGATCATTGCGGAATGGCCGTTGGATGCTTGGCCAAAAAGATCTTCCTGGTTACGATGTCTGTTTTCCTGGATCTGCTGGCCGTATTTTAAGGCAATATCGATTGTAGCAAATTTTTCCGCCCTTGTGCCTGCTAGGCTGTCCATGGCACCGGCCATAATAAGACTTTCTAATACCTTTTTATTGACCACTCGCAGACCAACACGTGAGGTGAAATCTAACAGGGATTCAAAAGGGCCGTCTTTATCACGTGTTTCCAAGATATGTTCAAGCGCTTTAGCTCCTACATTTTTAATTGCATTTAATCCAAAAGAGATTGTTTTTTTATTTACAGGGTGAAAATGAATATCAGATACATTTACATCCGGAGCATCCACAGTGATCTTTAGTTTTGTGCATTCATTGATCAAAATTACCACCCGGTCAATGTTAGACATTTCACTGGTGAGGTTTGCTGCCATAAATTCCGCAGGATAATGGGTCTTCAACCAAGCCGTTTGGTAGGCTACATATGCATAGGCTGTGGAGTGACTTTTGTTAAATCCATATTTCGCAAATTTTTCGATCAAGGTATAAATGTCTTCGGCTATTTTACGGTTGATGCCGTTTGCTATCGCTCCATTAATGAACTCCGTTTTCATTTCATCCATGAGCTCTTTTATCTTTTTACCCATTGCACGGCGCATGATGTCCGCTTCAGCAAGACTAAACTTGGCAATTTCGTGGGCAATCTGCATGACTTGTTCCTGGTAAACGATAATACCGTAGGTCTCTTCTAAAATATGCTCAAGGGCAGGATGGATATAGGTGATCTTTTTCTTGCCGTGCTTGCGTTTGATAAAATTATCGATATTTTCCATGGGGCCCGGACGGTATAATGCATTCATGGCAATTAGGTCTTCAATCTGGGTGGGTTTCAATTTTTTCAGGAATTCGCGCATACCGGAAGATTCAAACTGGAAAACACCTGTAGTTATTCCATTAGCAAATAGTTTATACACCGAGGAATCTTCCATGTCAATTTTGGCAATGTCGATTTTTACACCACGTTGCTTCAACAGCTTAATCGTGTGATCGATCACAGTCAAATTTCGAAGGCCAAGGAAATCCATTTTTAACAATCCTAGTGCTTCCAGTCCTTTCATATCATACTGACTGGTAATATCGCCCGTGTTTGTTTTGAACAGCGGTGTAAAGTCTGTTAAATCTCCTGGTGTGACTACAACACCGGCAGCATGTGTGGATGCGTGGCGGTTCATACCTTCAAGAGTCAGGGCATGGTCTATCAACTCCTTATATTTTCCTTCGGCAGCTTCCCGCATATCAGGACTTTGGCTCAAGGCCTGCTGCAAAGTTACAAATGGCCCTATAGGAATCATTTTGGCTACTTTGTCAACCTCCCCAAACGAAAAACCAAGGACACGGCCTACATCTCGTACAGCTTGGCGTGCTTTCATTTTTCCAAATGTAATAATCTGTGTTACAGAATTATCACCGTATTGCTGTTTAATATAATCGATGACCTCACCCCGACGCTCAATACAAAAATCGATGTCAATGTCTGGGAGGCTGATACGATCCGGATTTAGAAATCGTTCAAACAGCAGGTTATGCCTCATCGGATCTATGGTCGTTATATCCAGAGCATAAGACACCAGGCTTCCAGCAGCAGAACCCCTGCCTGGACCCACAGGTATACCATTGTCTTTTGCATATTTCACAAAATCCATTGTTATTAAAAAATATCCTGCAAAACCCATTTTCTGGATTACGTCTAATTCATGATCCAATCGGCCCTGCAGATCCGTTGTGATGTCTCCATAAATATTCCGAACACCTTCATCACATAAATACCGCAAATACTCATTAGGGTTTTGGGAGGGTGCGTCTTCCGGTATAGGAAATGTAGGTAAATGATATTTACCCATAGGTAGTTCAAGATCGATGCTGTCAGCGATTTTGCGTGTATTTTCCAAAGCATCTGGATAATCCTTGAACAGTTTATACATATCATCCTGTGTCTTGAAGTAAAACTCCGGTGTGGCATAGCGCAGGCGATTGGGGTCATCCCTTTCCTTGCCGGTGCCGAGACAGATATGTATATCATGGGCTTCCCAATGTTCATGTTTGGCATAGTGGGCATCATTAGTGGCAACAAGCGGCAAATCCAATTCTCGGGCCAGTTTGGTTATCAATTCCACATTACGCACTTCGGCATCAATGCCATGATTTTGAATTTCTAGATAATATCGCCCTGGGAACATTTCGGCAAATTCCAGTGCGGTTGCTTTGGCACCTTCCCAATCTCCTGCTAACAGTTTTTCCGGCACTTCCCCTTTTAAACAACCTGATGAACAAATAAGACCTTCACTGTGTTCTTTTAGTAATTCTTTATCAATGCGGGGACGATAATAGAATCCTTCTAAATAGCCAATTGTAACCAATTTCATCAGGTTGCGATATCCGGCGAAATTCTGGGCCAGTAAAATGAGATGATTATTGCCCCATCCACCTTCTGCCCGTGGTTTCTTATCAAAACGGCTACCATGGGCGACGTAGATCTCACAGCCAATAATGGGTTTTACACCGGCTTTTTTCGCTGATTTATAATAGGGGACTACACTAAACATATTGCCATGTTCAGTGAGCGCCACCGAATCCATTTTCAGATCATCGATGGTATTCACCAATGTCTGGACGGTTTGAGCGCCGTCTAATAGACTGTAGTCTGAATGGTTGTGTAAATGGACAAACTCAGCGGACATAATTATCTACGAAAAAAGCCATTAATCCTGCGATTGTACTGAATTTTAATACCTCGGAAAATCGTTTTGCCTGATCAATTTCAGGCGATTTCAGGAATGAAAATACAATCATTAACAAAGGTATTTCTACTCCTAAAAAAAGGACAACCAAATAAGGGATATCGTAATAACCGTTTAAATAAGGGAAAAGAGCTCCAGCTCCAATAATCAATGCTGAAACAATTGCGAATTTTGCAGATTTTTCTAATCCGACTTTTGTAGGAAATGTATTTAAACCTGCTTTTGAGTCGCCTTCAATATCTGCCATGTCTTTAACAAACTCTCGGAGAAAGGTGAGTCCAAAGGCTAAACATGATGGTATGATCATGGTTTCTATTTGACCAAAAGCAGCACCGGAGAAAATAAACGCCAAGCCCAAGATAATAGCCACAACGGCATTACCAATTAAAGGAGTACCCTTCAGGAATTTGCTGTAAATGATCATGGTGGGGAGGGCCAGGCCAATGGCGATAAACTGTGCTGATTTACTAAGTTCTAAAGTCAACACGCTGCCAATTACAAACAGTAATATGGCAATGGCCCTTGCCATTTTTATTTTTACTTGCCCTGTTACCAAGGGGCGCCGCGGACGATTAACCACGTCCGTTTTATAATCCATTACATCATTATAGGCATTGGCAGCGGCATTATAACAAACCACTACGAAGATAGTAACCAAAAGTATCTTCGTTTCATGCAGTCCATCCATAATGCTGGCGCAGACCACCATGGCAAGGGCCGAGGTAAGCAAGTTTAAGGGGCGTAGAAGTTCTATGTGGTGCCAGAGCATTTTCATACCACCTGCACTTTGAGGATGCGATCATCTGTATTAAAATCAGCAATAAGCTCCAATTGAGCAAACCCTTTAGTATCAAAACAAGCGGTGGCTTTTTGCGGGTGTTCACCAAGACCTACTTCCAAAATGAGCCAGCCGCCAGGATGCACCCATTTTTGAGCCGTGTCAGCCAAGTGCCTGTAGAACGTTAAGCCATCTTCATGATCCGTTAATGCCAGATCGGGCTCATAATCACGGACTTCTTTCATTAGTGTATCCATCTCATTTGTTGGAATATACGGCGGGTTCATGAGTAAGCCATCGTATACGGGCTCGGAGGGCGTAAACTGTAAGAAGTCTGTTTGTAAAAATTGCACATTTAATAGTTTGTTTATAGAGGCATTCTCTTCAGCTGTTACCAATGCTTCCGGAGATATATCCAACCCCAGAACACTCGCAGAGGGAATTTCAGCTGCCACAGAAATGGCAATACACCCAGATCCTGTACCAATATCTACGATCTGATGTTTTTCTAATTCCTGGAGTGTATAAATAGCTACATCTACCAATATTTCAGTTTCAGCTCGGGGTATTAGAACAGATTTGTTTACATTAAAACGGTGGCCATAAAATTCAGTCCAACCGGCTATATATTGTGCGGGCTCGCCCTTTATACGCCTGCTGATCCAATCTTGGAACAGTTCACATTGCTCTTTAGAAAGTTCATTTTTCTGAAGATATAATTCAGATTTAGAACAATTTAATAAAGACGATAAAAGCCACTCGGCTTCCTGTTTATTGTCTTCTAGTGAATGTACAAGTTCTGCAGCTGACCAGTGCAGCCAGTTTGTGATTTGGCCGTCTTGGGGGACAGTGACCATTTAATCGCCAGACAGCTGTTCCTGCTGTTCCGACAATTTTAACTGTTCAATTAATTCAGAAATATCTCCATCCATTACACTTTCAAGGTTATAGGCAGTATAATTGATGCGGTGATCTGTAATTCGCCCTTGGGGGAAATTGTATGTGCGAATCTTTACTGACCTATCACCGGTAGAAACCATGGACTTTCGTGTATTAGCACGTTCTTGAGCTAATCGTTCTTGTTCTTGAGCCAACAATCTTGAGCGCAACACTTTCATAGCTAATATCCTATTCTGATGCTGCGATTTTTCATCCTGGCAAGAGACAACTAAACCTGATGGAATGTGTGTAATACGAATGGCTGATTCTGTTTTATTGACGTGCTGTCCGCCGGCACCGCTGGCCCGGAATGTATCAATTTTCAAATCGCCTTCATTTATTTCAATTTCTGCTTCTTCTGCCTCAGGAAGTACGGCCACAGTTGCAGCTGATGTGTGTACTCGCCCACCAGACTCTGTTTTGGGAACGCGCTGAACACGGTGCACACCGCTTTCATATTTTATGAGTCCGTAAGCGCCATTACCCTTAATTGAAAAAATGACCTCTTTATAACCGCCAATCCCGGTATCATTCATTGCCATCACTTCACATTTCCAGCTATTGCGTTCAGCAAACCGTCTATAAAGACGATAGAGGTCTGCTGCAAATAATGCTGCCTCATCGCCGCCTGTTCCGGCCCGAATTTCAACAATGGTATTTTTGTTATCATTAGGATCTTTTGGTAGAAGCATGAATTTTAATTCATTTTCCAATTTGACTTTTTTCCCCTTAAGTCCAGATAATTCTTCCTGTGCGATTTCTTTTAATTCATCATCATCCCCTGCAAGGATTTCTTCATCATCAGCTAAATGCTGTAGTACCACTAAATATTCCTGTCCTTTGAGTACAATTGGAGCTAATTGACTATGTTCCTGTGCTGTTTCTTTTAACTTGTCATGATCATTCACAACAGCAGGATCTGCTAATAAATTGTTTAATTCTTCATGGCGGGCAATGACTGTTTCTATTTTATCTTTCACCCGATAGCCTCAGCTGTGTATTCCTTGCCAATCATTTCATTATATTTATCGCCAAAGGCACTTTGCAATGCAGTGATGGCCACATCCACCATATCATCTTCGGGTGGTTGTGTCGTAATGCGCTGCAACCACAATCCCGGCGCACGTAAAGACCTAAAGAACAATGATTCATCTTTACGGGCTGTTATTTTAATAATCTCATAGGAAATTCCTGCAACCAGTGGCATCAGCGGCAGATGAAAGGCCAAGCGATGAAAAATGGTGATTTCACCAAATATGGCCATAACAATTGTGTCTATCAAGGCAAACACAAGGATAGCTGATAAAAGTACAATGAACATAAAACTTGTCCCGCAGCGGGGATGATATGTAGAGAAAGATTGTGCGTTATCAACATTAACATCTTGTCCGGATTCAAAGTTGAATACAACACGATGCTCCGCCCCATGGTAGCGAAATAGACGTTTTACATCTTTCATCATGGATATAGCCAATAAATACAGAATAAAAAAAGATATGCGGAATAATCCTGAAATCAGGTTAAAAACCAATGCATCTGTTTCAATATCCAAAAGCCATGTAGTTAGCCCTAAAGGAGCCACAACAAACATGCTGACGGCTAATAAAACAGCAAATAATGTTGAAAACAAACTTGCAAGTTTGCCAGGTTGTTTTTCTGCTTCCTCAGGCATAGCAATATCCGCTGACCACTGTAAAGTTTTCATTCCCATTTTCATGGATTCGAATAAAGCCATTATACCCCGCAGGATGGGTCTTTTCCAGAAACCTGATGTTTGCACTCGCGATGTGAAATCATGTTTATCCACGTGAACCTTTCCTTCAGGATCGCGCACAGCCGTGGCATAGGCTCCCGGCACGCGCATCATTACACCTTCAATGACGGCTTGACCGCCAACAAGGATGGATGGTTTCATTATGGTTAATATCAAGTGTTTCATAGACAAAAAAATGGCTCCAAAAAGGATATACCTGTTCCCGGAGCCATTATACTTTTTGTTTAGTTACTGGGCTGCTTTGGCGTATTTCTCTCTAAATTTTTCAATACGACCAGCTGTGTCTACCAGTTTCTGCTTTCCTGAAAAGAAAGGATGACAGACTGAGCAGATATCGATCCGCTGGTCACCCAAAGTACTGTATACTTCAAATGTATGTCCACAGGCACAATGTACCTTGCCAAGTATATAGTCGGGATGTATTCCCTGTTTCATTATAAAACCCCTTTAAATTAATTTTTCTAAAACGCTTGCCACCTTCGATAAACCTCGTTTTATCGTCTCTTTATCTGTGGCACACGAAAATCTTATATGCCCCGGTGCACCAAAACCATCTCCAGGTACCGTGACTACAGCCTCCGAAGTTAATATATATTCACTCAGGTCGAAAGAATCCTGAATAACTTTTCCATTTGCTTTTTTCCCAATATATTCAGAAAAATTTGGGAATGTATAAAAGGCCCCTCCAGGTGTTGCACAGGAGACCCTTGGTATGTCATTTAACAGCTTAACCATCAGATCACGGCGCTCTCTGAATTGTATGCGCATGTCTTCTACAGGCTGCTGATCACCTGTTAAAGCAGCGATACCGGCCCGCTGTCCAATCGAATTTGCGCAGGACGTTGACTGACCTTGTATCTTACTCATTGCCTTTATGATTATTTCATTCCCAGCTGCATATCCGATTCGCCAGCCTGTCATGGCGTAAGTTTTAGAAAGACTCAAACAGGTAACAACTCGAGCACCTATATTATGGTCACGATTAAGCTTTTCTATACTGATAAATTCTCCATCAAACACCAGACGTTCATAACATTCATCTGAAATCACGGTCCAGTCATGCTGCACAGCCATTTTCAATAAGCGGATCAAGGCCTTTACCCCCCATACCCCACCCGTAGGATTTGAAGGTGAATTGACTATCACACCTTTTATTGCAGGTGTTATCTTTTTTTCAAGATCGTCAAAATCTGCTTCAAATTGTTTATCGGGTAGTGTATCAATTAAAACCGGTTCAGCATCTGCAAGGCGTACAAATTCAGGGAAAGATACCCAGTAGGGAACAAAGATAATGACTTCATCTCCTTTATCAAACAATACCTGACAGGCATTATATAAACTTTGCTTTTCACCATTGGAAACGAGGATTTCAGAAGGTGTGTATTCTAAACCATTTTCACGTTTAAGTTTTTCACAAATGGCTTGGCGCAGCTCAATCATCCCGGGGCCGGCTGTATACTTTGTGAAGCCAGCGTCCATGGCTGCTTTCCCGGCTGCAATGATGTGTTCCGGTGTGTTGAAATCAGGTTCACCAACACTGAAATTAATCACATCAATTCCTTGGGATCTCATTTCAGCAGCCTTCGTAGCCATTTCCAGGGTAAACGAAGGCTTTATCCGCGCAACCCGGGACGCCAGTTTTACAGTTTGGGGAGTCACTTAAAGTTTGTGCTGCTTTTTATGAAATTCGGGACTGTTAAATTTGTCGTCTTCAGGATTAATATATTCTTTTTTATCCTGCTTTGGTTCTGGAAGCACAGGAACTTTATTTTCCACAATGTCAAATTCCTCTGTCAGCACTTTTTTTGTTCTTTTTTTCGTTTTACGCTTTTTGGCTATGTGTCGTTTAGGTTTTGGAACATCTTCTACAGTTACTCCTTCTAACTCTGATACAGCCATACCTTCAGATTGAGATTGAGCTCCATCTTTATTCTGTTCTCGTAGACTGGTTTCATCAAACTGAAACGATTGTGGGTTAAACATCCCGTACACAGCACCATAACCACGTGTAATACCGTTGCCAATACCCAAGTAATTTGGTAGAAGAAAATTAGTTCTAAATTCTCCAGAAAAAGCTCCCCAGTTACGTTCATCTACCGGTTTAGGAAACATAGATGTCAAATTTACTTTTGTGAAAATTTTGTCCTGAAGTTCTACTCCCATTTCCCGGGATAAAAAAACAATATTTTGTCCTAGCAAACGGTTCAAAAACCCGATACGCTCATTGTTATTCAAAAATCGATAGCGGCTGCCTGTCATCTGATTCAAGGCCACCCACGGTGTCAATAAGCGATAACGAATTAACCGATCAACAGCTTTGAACTGGTCATCTTTTACATTTACTTCCGTATCAAACACTTGAAAAGTAATGTTCCCAAAATCTAAAATATCCAACCGCCCAGCTAATTCAACGATAGGATCTACACCTTCATGAATTCCAATCATATATACTTGCTCATTCAGTATTTTAATCTGAACACGGGGGTACAAAAATCGGTCTCTAAACGTACCATCCATCATTGGCACAATCTCTAAATCAGGGAACTGGCGCATAAAGACACCTTTGACTTGATAAGGTGTTTTTCTAACTGGTTTATCAGTTATTATTCGAGCAATAACTGTCCGAATTGGAGGACTGCTATATTCCATATATATACCTCATAAGCTAAATATATTAAAAAGTTCTACACCTTTCAGTTGAAATTAAACTTACTGGCTCATTGTTTCCATAAATTCTTCATTCGATTTTGTTCGCTTCATCCTCGTCAGCATAAACTCCATGGCTTCAATAACATTCATCTCATTAAGCAGTTTTCGCAGTATCCACATGCGCGCTAATATTTTTTTATCCAACAATAATTCTTCTTTTCTTGTCCCAGAGCGGATTATATCAAAGGAAGGATAAACCCTACGATCGCTTAAGCGTCGGTCCAACACCAATTCCATATTGCCGGTACCTTTAAACTCTTCGAAGATTACTTCGTCCATGCGGCTGCCAGTATCAATGAGAGCGGTAGAAATAATTGTCAGACTGCCGCTTTCTTCAGTATTCCGAGCTGCTCCAAAAAATTGTTTTGGCTTTTTCAGTGCATTGGAATCCACGCCCCCGGAAAGAATCTTTCCACTGTGGGGAATAACTGCATTATGGGCTCTTCCCAAGCGCGTCAAACTGTCAAGCAGGATAACTACATCATCGCCGTATTCCACCATGCGTCTTGTTTTCTGCAGGACCATGTCTGCCACAGCCACGTGCCGTTCCGGAGGTTCGTCAAATGTTGAACTGACCACTTCAGCATCCACATGACGTTTCATGTCTGTGACTTCTTCAGGACGTTCATCAATAAGTAAAATGATTAATTTTACCTTTGGATGATTTTTCAAAAGTGCATTAGCTATTTTCTGCAGTAATATCGTTTTACCCGTTTTAGGCTGAGCAACAATCAGTCCACGTTGACCTTTGCCGATGGGTGAAATAAGATCCATGATTCGAGTAGATAAGTCTTTCGGATCAAATTCGAGGTTGAATTTTTCTTCAGGATAAAGCGGGGTCAGTTTATCAAAAAGGATTGTCTGTTTGACATGATCCGGACTTTTGTCATTCACAGTTTCCATTTTTAACAGTGCATAAAACCGTTCTTTATCCTTCGGTTTACGAATCTGTCCATATACAGAATGACCCGTTCGCAGGCCGAAGCGCTTGATCTGTGAAGGGCTTACATAAATGTCATCGGGACCGGGTAAATAGTTAAAATCGGGGCTGCGCAGAAAACCGTAGCCTTCATTTAATACTTCTAGAACACCCTTGGAGTGTAAAACACCTTCTTTTTCATTTTGTGTTTCCAATATGTTGACAATCAATTCCTGTTTATTCAAACCGGAATAACCCGCGATTTCTAGATCCTGGGCCACTTTTGCCAACTCTTTTATGTTCAAGGATTGTAATTGATTAACATCCATATATAAATAACTCCAATTGAATATGTGTTAAAGTTGAATTTTAAAATTTGTCTAAAAAGTGATGCCCCTGCGGGAGCAGGCGCTTACAGCGTTGAAATTACTCTAAATCACTCCTGTGTCAAAGGGAAATTGAAAATGCTCAAAAACAGGTTTTGCCATGTAATGTGAACCAAATATGATACCGGGGTGGCCGTTGAGTAAATATGATGTAAAATCGTCAAATCGTTTCATCAGTTCTGCTGCGATACCATGTTTACTTAAGTTCATAGATAAAGTTTCTGATCTCATCAATAATCCCTGTTCGTCGTCCATAACCAATAATTTTCCAAATTTCCCGCGTATCACATTCGCAATAAGTTCTAATTCTTTATCTTCCTTATGTGCAAATAAACCTATGGGCTTTTTCTCAAATATATTATTTACAGTTTTTAGTATAGACTTGATGCCCTGTTCATTATGTGCTACATCATAAATAACATGCGGATCGTTGGATAAAACCTGAAATCGCCCTGGCCAAGTTGCATTAAGTAAACCAATTCTAATGTGATCATCATTAACTGGACTTCCGAATTCCCTTACTGCTGCAACCGCTAAGGATGCATTCTGTGCTTGATGTTCACCTATAAGAGTTAATTGATAATCTAAATCATCTTGACGAAAAAAAGTTCCAGCCATTGATATGGTGCAATCGGTGGGTGAATCAACAAACATTAAATACGCATCTACCTCTGCTGCTTTTTGCACTAGTACGTTTTTTACAGCATTTTCCTGATGACTACTGATAACCGGTGTTTTTTCTTTAATGATTCCTGCTTTTTCCCGAGCGATAGATTTTAGTTCATTTCCCAAGAGATCACTATGGTCCATGCTTATAGGTGTGATGACAGCAATTTTCGGTTCAATTACATTTGTAGAATCCAGCCGTCCTCCCAAGCCTGTTTCTATAACAGCAACATCGACTTTTTTTTGCTTAAAGTACCAAAAAGCCATGGCGGATGTCGTTTCAAAAAATGTGCTCTCAATACGTCGAATATCCGCGGAAAATAATTTCATATATTCAACGATCTTTTCATCAGCTATGGGAACCCCATTCACCCGAATACGTTCGTTGAACCGTACTAGATGAGGTGACGAATACAAACCAACTTTTAACCCAGTGGCGCGCAAGATAGATAAGATAAATGCTGCGGTTGACCCTTTTCCATTGGTTCCCGCCAAGTGGATAAATTTTAATTGATGATGAGGGTTTCCACATGCATCAAGTAATTGTTGCGTGTGTTCCAGCCCTGTTTTAATTCCTAAACGTTGTAAACTATATAAATCCTTTAGAAGTTTCTGGAAATCAGATGCCATGAATTGTCTGGACATGATCCATGGGGGCGCCTAAAAATCGCTGGCCTACTGATTCAAAACGCATAGGTATATCACTGACAAAACAAGTCAGTGCTCCCTTTTCATCGCTGTCATTCAGTTCATCAGAGTCCGACAGACTTTTCTTAACTGCTCTGGCAACTGCAGCGGCTGAATCAATTAACACTGTTCCATCATTTACTTGGCTTGCGATTACATCTTTTAAAAGAGGATAGTGTGTACAACCCAAAATAAGTGTATCGATCTTGTTATCATTCAAAGGTGATAAATAATGATTCACAATGGTATTTGCTACATCGCCCTCCAACCAGCCTTCTTCGGCCAAGGGAACCAATAATGGACAGGCTTGTGAGCTCGTTTGAATATTCCCGTTTAATCCATGCAATGCTTTTTCATACGCTTTTGATGATATTGTTGCTACAGTACCAATGATGCCAATATGATTATTGCTCGTCGCTTTAATAGCTTCTGTAGCGCCAGGCTTAATGACTCCAAGCACTGGTATAGGGCTATGTTTCTGTAATTCATCTAACGCCAGTGCCGAAGCCGTATTGCAGGCTACTACAACCATTTTTGCATCATGTTTTATCAAAAAATCTGTGATTTCTTTGGAGTATTCCAGGATCAATTCTTTGCTCTTATTGCCATATGGCACTCGAGCTGTATCACCAAAATAAACAATGGATTCATTCGGTAAGAGAGAACATAAGGATTTGACAACAGTCAGGCCGCCCAGTCCCGAATCAAAAACACCAATAGGTCTTGAATCTGACATTATCCTTCAGCCAGCAATGCTTCTCTGATAGAGCGAAATTTTACAATGGCGCTGAAGATTCCTTCAGCAATCTTTTGACGGTATGATGATTGTTTTAAGCGTTTTTCATCGGTTGGATTCGAAAGGAATCCCGTTTCAATTAAAACATTCGGCATACTTGCGCCAACCAATACTTGAAAGCCCGCTTGTTTTACACCACGATTAGGTGAGTCCAGCCGGTTGCCCAGTTCATCCTGGATTAAGGCCGCTAGTTCCTCACTTTCCTTCATAAACATAGATTGCGCCATAGTAGCCATGATTAGATTTTCACCTGTTAATTCTTTATATTTATCCCCGCTATGTTCTTCTAGTTTAATTACAGCATTTTCCCGCGATGCCAGCTCAATAGCTTCATCTGATTTACTCTCGTTCAGCAGAAAAACATCAAAACCTCTAGCTGTTCGATTAGGATTTCCGTTTGCATGAATACTAACAAATATTTTGCCATTGCTTTCATTAGCTTTTTTCGTTCTCTTCCACAGTGGAATAAATACATCTTCTTCACGGGTATAAACGACTTTAATATTGGTTTTTTTCTCTAACAGCATGCCCAATCGTTTAGTGATATCTAATACAATATCTTTTTCTCTTGTTCCACTTTTACCTATGGTACCACCATCCTTTCCACCGTGACCAGCATCCAGCACCACAGTGTCCAGCCGCCAGCGGTTACGTAGGGTACGGATGCGTCCTGCGCTTTTATCAAATGGTGTTCTAAGTGTAATTACAATGGCATTGGGGTCTGGGCTTTGAAACATTTCATGACCAATAATTCCTGACCGCAGACGGAAAGCTATCTGGGCAGATTCTGCGAATTGGTTAGCGGTAACCTTAGCTACAACACCCCGCGTGTCAACTTTGTTGATTCGTGTTGTGTCTACAATCCCATCTTGAATAGTTAAATAAAACCAGCCATTTCCATGTTCAAAAGAACTGATGTGTCCTTCTTTAAATTGTTCCCGTGTATAGATTGTTAAAATTGTGCCATTCGCTTTTTGTTCAATATCAAGATCAGTGATATTGAACTCAACAACATCAATATCCAGCCGTTGCTTATTGGGATCATAGGATAAACCGGGTAAAACAGTTTGTTTTAAAATCTTGAAAATAGGTACAGCGGGAAGAAAAATGTCATCTCCAACATCCTTGGCATGGATTGGCATATGATATACTTCTTCATCTACAAGGACAAAACTGGAATTACTGGTAATTTTTATGCGTGTATCTGAAAAATACAGAACCATTTTCATGCGTTCTTTGTTGACATACGGTGATCGTGAGGTCAGAACTTTGGATAGATCTTTAGCAGATACATAAGATGCTTTTGTATTGTCTAATACCTGCAGTTCATTCTCTTTTTGATCCACACTGTTAACAACGAGGATTGTTGCTGATAGGTTGGCACTCAAAAAGAAAAAAAGAATTAGGGCCTTATTATATTTAAACATAGGCGGAAAATTATTCTAATAAAGTTAATGATAACAATGATGCGTTAAAAAATTATTTGAATTGCTAACGCATACGTTTGCTCTGCTGTTCCAATGCAATTGAAAGAATATAGCAGAATTAATAATGAAAAGTTTACAAATAGGAGTATGTATAAACAACTACGCCCCGGCTTGCGGGGCGCAGTAAGTCAAATGGATATTTGGTTGTGGATTACTTTTTGTTGTATACAGCAACGAGAAAAATTAGTGCCAACAGGCCAGCAAGACCCGCGTCACCAAATTGTCCCATTATTCTACCAACTCCTGCAATCACGCCAAATGGATCATCAAACAGAATTCCTATGACGATGCCGAGGACCACCAGCGTTTTAAGCAGGTCGGTTATTTTGGCTATCCATTCATTTACGCTGTCGAAAGCACTCATATTTCCTCCTATGATGACGTTAACAGGATACAGGGCTCCAATTTCACAAAAGGAACCCTGTTAAATCATCCTGTTAATTATCCCACCATTGATACGAGAAATAGCAGCGCTAACAATCCAGCTAGTCCGCCATCCAGGAATGTATTTACCAAATCAACTACGCCACCAACAGGATCGAAACCTGTTGAGTATAGAATGTTAGCAAACACAAAGAATACAATTAAGCCTTTAATAAGACCTACGATTCCAGCGATGACACTATTGACAGTTGAACTCACATCAGCCATGATGTTCCTCCTTGGTTTGGTTATTCGTAAAAAAGGAGGCACTGAGCCCCCGTTTTGCTTTTACATCTTTATTAAGATTTGAGTTATATATCTTCAAATCGTTTGAATTTAAGCACAATTCGATATTTATCAACATTTTTATTAAATAAGAAAATTTCGGGAAATAATTCTGTGTTACCGATGAGAAACTGACCTTGCTCCGCTAATTACTGCGTCAATGACTTGATACCTTGATAACCAATAACTGCTACAAATATGACGTGTTTTTGATACAACCAAGCGTATGATTGGATTAAACAGCATACGCCCTTTCATCGATTTTATCCATTCCCCCCCTAACTCTGCTGAATACTGGGGAAACTGTTCTATTAACGACGGAAAATTAGTTTTTCCGTATTGATACATAGAATTACAAAATTCATTTAATTCTCGAGAGTGATGATGTTCACAAGCAGCTGAAAATGAAAAACGCAACCCATCTGGATATGCTTCCCAAAGTCGAATTGCCAGCTCGGTGTCTTCTCCCCCATAAGAAGTAATATTTTCATCAAAAAGTTCTATAACATCAAATACTGAGCGCTTTAAGGATGTGTTATTAAATAAAAAATGTGAAAATCGAATTGGGATTCCTTCTCCAAAACGGCGTGCACCTCTACGTGAATCATACAAATAACGATCAAGCTTATTGGGCTGTTGTCCCTCTGGTAAATGGGAATCACCGAGAACACCGACTATATTATTTTTACCTAATATGTTTAGATGAGCAGAAATCCAATCAGAATTAACCGTCATATCGCTGTCCAGAAAACAAATGACTTCTCCATCTCCCGCTTTTATCCCTGTGTTACGGGCAGCAGACAAACCTCTATTTTTTTCATTATGAATAATCTTGACATGTCGATGATGTGAAAATGATTGCAAGATTTCTCCGGTTGTATCTGAAGAACCATCATTGACCAGATAAATAGTAATTGCATTTTTACTGTAGGACTGTTTGAGTAAACTGCTTACACATTGCTCAACAATATGCGCCACGTTGTAACAGGGGACAACAATATCTATTGTGGGTGACTCGTTCAAACTAGACCCCGTTCTTTGTAATAGCCGTACAAAACATCTGCTGTATTATGCATATCATGATGGGTGACAACCCACTCCCGGCTTTTTTTTCTATGCTCCATAACTTTCTCCGGACTTGCGATCAGGTCTTTTAGCGTTTTTTTTAGATTGTCCCCATTTACATTTATAAATGGATGGTCAGGGATAAACTCAACATATTCATCAACCAGTTCCGTCACACAGCACAGACCCATGGAAAGGGCTTCCACAGAATTCATGCCATACCCCCAGCCGCCTCGGTTATGGACCTGGTCAATTAAAATATCACATGACTGTTTAATTATTTGGGTTTCACCGTGAGGCATGTTTTCAATCAAAATAAATTCAACATTGTTTTTTTCAGCTAATTCTTTACATACAGGAATAATCGTTTCACTGCCTTTATAATATCGGTCTGTAGGACTGTGACATATGCGAATGGTTTCATTTATTTTGAAGGTTGGATTATGCTGTTTTGTATCAAAAGGCAGGAACAGATAGTGTATGTCTGGATGTTTTTTTAACAAATCCAGTTCACTGGTCACATTTAAACTGCTTATTTTATCAATAGTGGGTATAACGCCCCTGGTGCGAAGATCCTGTCCATGGTATGTACACACAATCGGTTTCCCTGCCGCTTTCAGTTTTTTCACAAACCGTCCGTCCCGATAAAATTCCATACCCCAATCCAAGTGATAAATATCGTAGTCAAGAAACCCCAATTCTTTAATGGCCGACTCAACCTTGAAACTCCACAGCCAGTCACGGAACTGAAAATAATTCTTTTCCAGAAATGAGTTTGGTTCCCATGTTGGCGGATAGCCATCCTTTTCCTGATAATCCCCCTGCCCACCCCGAGTAAATTGATAATAACGATGGCGGCCCTGCATATACCAGGGATTTGCTTTCACCAGTGGGAGGTTTAGGCAAATCCCGGGATCATAATCGTGTTTGGTGGGATACAAGGTGATAAATGTACATTCATTGCCGCGGGCTTCGTGGGCCTTCTTCCAGAGATTTAATGTGCCTACTGTATTTTCCGGTGCGATGTACAGTATTCTCATCGCGTTAAGTTTTTGTATACAGATAACAGTTTCTTTTCTGCTTCAGGCCAATTGTATTCTTGTTTAACTCGGACCATACTTTTATTTATATAATCATTATAAATATCTTCGTTCTGTAAAATAGTTAATATTCCTTTGTATAATGATTGCACATGGTTGGGTACAACCAGTTCGCCTGCTCCATCAAGAAAGTGACGTACAGGAGGCACATCCGTCGCCACAACGGCACATCCTGCAGCCATATATTCGAATAATTTTGTTGGTGTGTCCAACACAACTCTTGGTGTTTTCAATGAAGGTATAACGCCAATATGGGCTTCTCGTATATGATGCCAAATCTGTTCGTGGGGAATAAAATCCAGAAATGTAATTGAATTTTCAAACCCTGATAAATTTATTTTTTCTTTTAATATATCTTTAAACGATAAAGGCCGGGTTTGTCCAATGATTTTTAATCGTACCTCCGGGACAGTTTCTTTTAATTTTATAAACGCCTCCAAAAGTACCAGTAGCCCCTGGTCTATACTAACTTGACCTTGATAAAGAATACACGGATTTGTTGAGAATTGTTTTTTTTCTCCAAGCGAATCCAATAGTGGAAAATTTTCTACAACCGTTGTGTTCAATCCCTTTTGCTTGTAGAAATTATCATCAAGTACCTTATTAGCCAGAATAACTTCATCTACATACATCAAGTGGGATACTTCAAAAAATGACAGTGATTTGTTTATCGCTTTTTTTAATAATCCTTTTTTGGATGAAAATGTCTCCCACATAGCTCGCAATGTATCATGAACGTCATAGACAACCTTAATTCCATTATTTTTCTTCATCTGTTTCGCAAGGGGCAGTAGATCAAATTCATGAATATGCAATATTTCTATTTGGCTTTTTTCGGCAAGCGTATTCTGTATGAAGCGAATATAATTTTTAATGGGTGTTGCGCTGCGGGATACATTGACATGGTTTAGATGTTCTGCTGACAAATCCATATCACCATCCCAGCGCGTGCAATAAAGAATATTATATCCGGTATTCAGCAGAGATTTTATTTCTTTATGATAAATACGTTCATCATCGGGCCTATGCCCTGAGGTTGCTACAACAATCATAACTGTTTAATCAATAAATTCATTTCAATAAACGCTGCAATCTCTGTCGTTCGTCCTTTGTCATAAAACCGGTAAGATACAAAATAATTGGAAAAGCTGTTGATAAGATCAATTTATTTACCCAGGTATCCGTCATTGTATAACCCATGGCAAACACGAACATAATAGACATGATCACACGTATAATCCTGCCCCATTCATAGTTCATGGGAAATGTCTGGAGATTCATGTAAAATATCAAAAAGGCCATGGCTGCAAAAGATGAACAAGTTGCCCAGGCCGCGCCCATAGCACCGTATTCTGGGATCAAAATAATGTTGAGTAAAATATTTGTTAGTGCCCCTACTGCCCTTACTATCATAAGGTTTTTTGATTTTTCCTGTAAATACATACCCGGCACCTGTAGTATATATACACCATGAAACCAGTATCCTAAAGCAATGACCGGTACGATCGCAGTTGATGACCAGTATGCTTCGCCATAAAATGAAATGCCTCCGATCTGGAACCGTACAATATCATCAACCCATATGTACAGCAATAACCACAAGAATCCCAGAATGGCCAGCACATAAGTTGTAATCCGTGCAAATACTGTCTTTTGGTCTGAACCGGCTTTTAAGAAAAATGGCTGACAACCCATGTTAAAACCCATGACCGCCAACATTATTAGCATACCAAGCTTATAGCCGGCGCTGTATAAACCGACCGTTTCCATATCTGTCAACCATTTCAGCAAATATCGATCTGCGATCTCCATGAACATAGAAAAAATACCCGCAGGTAAAAAAGGTAGTCCAAAGGTCATTAATGTTTTCCAGTGTTTTCCAGATATATGTTGCAGGCTTATTCGTTTCAGCACGATAGGAAAAGTCATGATTAACAAACTTCCAGAAACGATCAGATTGCTTAACAACACACCTTCAATCCCTAGTTTCATCACTAAAACAAATACAAGGTTCAACGTCATTGTGGCAATTACATTGGTTAAACTGAATACTATATATTTAGTTGGTTTTTCTTCTGCGCGGAGGATCAATTGAGGCAAAGACCAAAGAATATCACAAAATATGATCCAACCAATATAAACGATCAATTTGGGATAATTTCCATCCAGAATTACGGGCGCTAGAAAGTCACTGCCCAAGGAAACACATATAGCAAAGATCAATGAGGTAAGCGCTAGAGACACATAGGCGCTAGAGAAAAAAGAAGTTCGTTCTTCTCCTTTAGTTTGGACATATTTTTTCATCAATGCAACGTCCAGACCGTAATGGAGCACCACACCCATGAAACCCATAAATACATAGGCAAGGGATATTACACCATACTCCTCCGCTGTAAATACATTAGTGTAAAGGGGTAATAGTAAGAAGGTCACCAGCCTGGCCATGATGTGACCCGTGCCATAAATCAATGTCTGGCCAGATAGTTTTTTTATTTGTTCAAACACAGGGTTTATAAATGCAATTCCAGCGTATCTCTGAATTGACCGCTGGCGCCAAAATTTTCCTTAAACCGGGCCAACCCCATATTGGGTTTTTCATTGACAGTAAAAATGCCAAAATCAAATACACGAAACTTTTCCTGTATCGCCCACTCAAAAACCTTATAGAATAATAAGTTAATGGGGCGCGCTTCCTGGAAATCTTCATCATGGCTTATATAAAACGCTAATACCACATTATCCGTCGCAATGAAGTTCACTACACCGGCAACCATCTTATCTTCCATGTACGCACTAAATAAATAAATTTTATCAGGAAATAATTCTTTTAACTCCTAATTCTTTGAAAGCCCACATATTTGCTCGATAGTTTATCATATGTGGAGGAATTGTATGTTTTCTTCCATGTCTTGGCATAAATGCAACATTAGTTCCATGAAAATTCCCTATTGTTATCGAGTCAGAAGTTTTACCATATGGAGTATCCATTGTTATTTCTTTATTAGGTTTATTTTTTCTGTAATATTTTATGGTTTTAATTAAATTATTAAATCTAATATTAAAAGTTGCCGTAGCTTCTGCTGGAATTACGTTATCAGCCGTATTTTCAATATTAATTTTAACTACCTCAAGATTTGAAGGTTGAAAGTTTTTTGTTCCCCTATCAAGTTTAATATTTGTAATTTGATTTAGTATTTTTGTTATAACAGGGGCAGGGTTATTTGCTTGATGCGGATAAGCAACGTGACCTTGAGTTCCATAAACCGTTAGATACCCGGTGATACTTCCTCTTCTACCTATCTTCATCATCTGACCAAGTTTTGTTAAGTTTGTTGGCTCGCCCACTAAACAAAAATTTATTTTTTCTTTTCTTTTTTTTAATTTCTCAACAACTTTTTTTGTTCCATTGATTGCAATCGCTTCTTCATCTCCAGTAATTAATAGACTGATTGATCCTTTAAATTTTGGTTTTATTTTTTTAAACTGACTTAAAGCGGCTACAAAACAAGCAATCGATCCTTTCATATCGCTTGCACCACGTCCTATTAATTTATTATTTTTTACAGTGCCCGAGAATGGATTTACCGACCAAGATTTTAAATCACCTACTGGCACAACATCGGTATGACCCGCAAAACAAAAATTAGGAGATGATGTTCCAAGTTTTGCATATAGATTTTTAATGTTGTTAAAATTCATCATTTGGCATTTAAAACCAAGTGATCTTAAGTTTTTTGTTAGAATATTTATTGCACCAGCATCTCTCGGAGTGACGCTTGGTCTACGAATCAATTCCCTTGCTAACTTTAATTCATTGATAGGCATTGGCTTATTAATCTCTCAATAAATCGTTGATTGATGTTTTGCTTCTTGTTTTTTCGTCTACTTTTTTTACGATGATTACACAATATAAGGATGGACCATCAGGGTTATTTTTACTAGGCATAGATCCGGGCACTACAACCGAATAAGCAGGAACTTTTCCATAAATTGTTTCTCCAGTTGCTCTATCAATAATTCTTGTTGATGCACCTATGTAAACTCCCATAGATAAAACTGAACCTTTTTCAACAATAACACCTTCTGCTACTTCAGCTCTTGCTCCTATAAAACAATTATCTTCTATAATTACTGGGTTTGCTTGAAGAGGTTCTAATACCCCACCTATTCCAGCTCCACCTGATATATGACAGTTTTTTCCAACTTGTGCACAAGATCCTACTGAGGCCCACGTATCAATCATACTTCCTTCATCAACATAAGCTCCAAGATTTACAAATGAAGGCATTAAGACAACATTTTTTGCAATGAATGCACCTTTTCTAACAACTCCATTGGGGACCGATCTAAATCCTGCTTGAATTAATTTTTTTTCATTCCATTTTTGGGTTTTACCTTCAACTTTATCGTACCAAGTAGCATAGGGACCTTTTGAGGTTTTCATTTTATTTACTCTAAAGCTTAGTAAAATTGCTTTTTTAATCCACTGATTAACGGTCCATTCATTGTTTTTCTTTTCAGCAACTCGTATTTCTCCTGAATCTAATAAGTCTATAGTTTTACTAATAGCATTTAGTAATTTTCTACTAGACTTAGAATTAACCTGACCTTTTTTATCCCAGGCTTCGTTAATTATTTTTTCAAAAGATTTAATATTCATTAAGCAGCTTTTAATAAATTAATTTTTTTTAAAAAATCTGTTAAATTTTTAGTTTTGTAATTGATAAAATCGCTATCTGAAAATTTCGCTGCCCACGGTTCATCATTTTCAATCCAAATTGTTTTCATGCCCATTTCATATGCCGGTTTTAAATTTCTTGCAATATCCTCAATAAGAACACATAAGTTTGGGTCAATTTTATGTTTTTCCACTAACTTTTTATAAGGTTCCATTGTTGGCTTGGGCACAAAGTTAGAATCAACTATATCAAAAATATCATCAAAATGTTGCTCGATTCCAATTTTTCGAATTACATTTAAAGCATGTTTCTTGGAGCCGTTTGTAAATATAATTTTTTTTCCTTTAAGTTTTCTTAATTCTTCACTGAGTGTTAGATCTTTTTTAAGAAAGTCTATATCTATATCATGTACAAATTCTAAAAATTCATTTGCATCAATCTTATGATTTTTAAGCATCCCATTTAATGTTGTATTGTATTTATAAAAATATTTTTTTTGAATTTCTTTTGCTTCAACTATACTTACATTGAGTTTGCCTGATATATACTTTGACATCCTTTTATCAATTTGCTCAAAAACTCTAGTTTTTCCTGAGTATAAAGTATTGTCCAAATCAAATATCCAAAATTTACTAAATTGAAGTTCCTTCATTTTCTAATAAGAGTTCCGGCACCTTGATCTGAAAATAATTCAAAAAGAATTGAGTGGGGTCTTCTTCCATCAATAATCACAACACCTTTTACATTATTATTTACTGCATTAATGCATGTTCTTATTTTTGGGATCATCCCTCCGTGAATTGTTTGATTATAAATAAGCTTTTCTGCTTGAGTTGATTTTATTTCAGAAATCAATTTTTCATTCTCATCATAAACCCCTTCAACGTCAGTCATTAGCAATAATCTTCTTGATTTTAAACTTATTGCTAGAGCCCCTGCTGCAGTATCAGCATTAATGTTGTAAGCTTGCATTTTTTCATCGAGTCCCATTGGCGCTATAATTGGCACGAAGTCTTTATGAATAAAATTCTTTATTAATTTATCATCTATTCTAGTTGGGGTGCCGACATATCCTAGTTCTTTATTTTTTTGTTTAACATAAATTGCATTGTTTTCACTAATTGTTATAGATTTTGCTTTACAGGATTTTTTTTCTAAAGCACTAACAATCTCTTTATTGAATGCTATCATTACATCCTCAACAATTTTGATCATCTTTTCATCCGTTACTCGTAGCCCCATAATAAATTTACTTTCAATATTTAATTCATCTAATTTTTTCTTTATTCCTAATCCACCACCGTGAACTAACAGAGGAGTTAAACCTAGTTTTTTTAAGATGACAACATCCTCAATAAAACTATTAAATAGGTCCGCATCTAAAAGAACTCGACCTCCACATTTAATGACTATTTTTTCTTTTGAATATTTTTTTACGTACTTTTCGACTTCTTCAGTTGACGGCCCGTTTTTAGGCCAAAACTTTTTTATTTTATTATCTAAATTTTCGGCAGGTAACATTATCTAACGGTTTTTACTTTTGTTCCTCTTATGATGACCCATTGTTGAGCCATAGTTAAGACGTTGCTTACAGTCCAATATACTACGAGTCCTGAAGGAAATGGAGCCAATATGATTGTTAAAAAAATTGGCAAAAACATAAAAATTTTTGCTTGCATGGGGTCTGGTGGAGTTGGATTTAGTTTTTGTTGCAAGAACATAGTTAACCCCATAAGAATTGGCCACACACCTATCATCAAGAAGGTAGGTGGATCCCATGGAATGAGTCCAAATAAATTAAATATTGAAGTTGGATCTCTGGCAGATAGATCCTGTATCCAACCAAAGAAAGGCTGCTGCCTCATTTCAATTGTAACATATAGCATTTTGTAAACTGCAAAGAAAAATGGAATTTGAATAAGTACCGGCAAGCAACCAGAAACAGGATTGACTTTTTCCCTTTTATATAATGCCATCATTTCCTGTTGTAACTTAGTCTTGTCGTCTTTGTGTAACTCTTTTAATCTTATCATTTCAGGCTGAAGGATTTTCATTTTAGCCATGGATCGAAAAGAATAGTTAGCAAGCGGGAAGAATACTATACGTACGAGCGCAGTAAGAATAATAATTGCAACTCCAAAATTACCAGTTAGTTTGAAAAAATATTCAATTACAAAAAATAATGGTTTAGTAATGAAATAGAACCATCCCCAATCTATTGTTAAATCAAATTTTTCTATACCCAATTTTTCGGCATAATCATCTATGACTGCAACCTCTTTTGCCATAACGAAGGCATTTATTTCATTTGTTATGGACGCATTTGAAGAAAGAACTGTAGCTTCTTTAATGATAAAATTGGCTTTATATTTTCCATCGATAGATAAAAATTCAGATTTAAATTTTTTTCCTTTTTCTGGAACTATTGCTGTGAGCCAATATTTATCAGTGATTCCTAGCCATCCTTTTGAACTATTGATAATGAATTTTTCATCTTCAACATCTTCATAATCTTCTTCTTTAAGTTCATCATCAAACATCCCAATAAAACCTTCATGTAGAATATATATAGGTATTACATCTGGTTTATAATTTCGCGTTATCTGAGCGTAAGGAAAAAATTCATAAGATTTATTTGAAGTGTTTTTAATACCCTGGGATATTTTGAACAAATACTTATCATCTAATTCAATTTTTTTTGTAAAAATTAAACCTTCATTATTATCCCATTCAAGCACTATCGGCTTATTTGGTGTGAGTACTTTATTACCTTTTACTTTCCAAATTGTATTATCTAAGGGCAATTTTAACTTTTCATTGCTATTAGAGGCCCAGCCAGTTTCTATATAATATCCTTCGTCTGAACTTTTGGGGTTTAAAAATATTACTTTTTGATCACTTTCTAAACTCTCTTTATAATTTTTAAATATGATATCATCTATAATTGCGCCTTGGAGAGATATTGATCCCTTAATATTATTGTTTTCTATTTTTACTCTGGCAACGCTATCAATTGTATCATCTCTTGCAATTTTTTTTGAAAGCTCAACTTTTTCGATTGAAGGAGAGGAAAGTTCTTCACTTTTTGTTACCTGATCTTCTGCAATCTGTCTCTCAACAGGAGGTGGTTCGAAAAAAGTTGCCCAAAAAACCAAAACTAATGTTGAAAGCACAATAGCCATCAATACATTTTTTGAGTCCATTTATTTTTTTCCTTTTTTGAAGTTAGGCGCAGGATCAAATCCACTTCTACCGCCTAAAACTTTAATTGGATGGCATCTTAAAATTCTTTTTATTCCTAACAAAAAACCTTTTAAAATCCCATTAAGTTTTAAGCAATCTATAAAGTATTCGGAGCAGGTAGGTTGATATCTGCAGCTAAAAGGGAAATAAGGTGAAATAAAATATTTATAAAATTTTATTAACAATATTAAATAATAATTAATCAGTTTCATGATTTAGCTAGTTATTTGTTTTATTCTTTTAAACATGTCATTAACTTCATCAAAAATCAGCTGAAATTTATCTTTATATACATTATTTCTTCCAAAAATTACATAAGTATAGTTTAAGTCAACCGGCTGTTTTTCTTTTAGAACTTTTTGGACAGCTGATTTTAATTTTCGTTTTATCTTATTTCTGATTACAGCATTTCCAATGTTTTTTTTCATTACAAAACTTACGTTTAATATTTCTTTATCATTATTTTTTATACTGCTTGAATTTTTTTCAAAGTAAATTGTAAAATATTTTGTATTTAATCTTTTCTTCTTCAAAATTCTTAGAAATTGTTTGCTCTGATTTAGGCTCTTAAACTTGATCATTTTTAGGATTTAGTTAAGTGGATACTTTTTTTCTTCCTTTTGCTCTTCTTCGGGCAATAAGTTTTCTACCACTTTTTTTTCTCATCCTAGATCTGAATCCGTGTTTTCTCTTTCTTACGCGTCGACTGGGTTGATAGGTTCGTTTCATAAAATTGCTTTGGCTCTTTGTAAAATTTTCTGATATTTATAAGTAATAAGAGCCAATAAGTACAGATAAAAAATAATCTATGAACTTCAAATCTTTGAATTTTAAAATTTATTTAGGGAGTGCTTATTTAATCGTTCTTTTGGCAGGTATTTATTTTTTATTTTCTAATTTCGATATTAGTGATTTAACCAGCTATGAATTTATCAGAGAAAATAAAGGCTTAATTTTAAAATACAAAGAAAATAATATTCTCTTCCTGACAATTATTTTTTTTATTATTATTGTTTTATTAAATCTATTGTTATGTCCCATGTTGCTACCTACTTTAGTGATTGGCTTTATTTTTGGTAAATGGCTGGGAACTCTAATTCTAGTCTTTGGAAATACACTTGGTGGCGTTTTATTGTATCTTTTAGCAAAAACTTTTTTTAGTGAATTAATAGAAAAAAAATTTGCAACAAAATTTACTAAATTTATTAAATTTTTTAATAAGAACGAAACGATATATTTTATGTTTTTTAGGTTTATGGGGGGAGGGGGTACTCCTTTTCCTATCCAGAATGTCTTACCAGTTATTTTTAATATGTCCGTTAAAAATTATATTGCTGCTACTTTCTTAGGAATAATCCCTACAACATTTGTTTGGGTAGCACTTGGAAGTGGTATTGAGAATATTATTGATCAAAATGCTGAACTTAATTTTTTGTCAGTCTTTCTTTCTCCTGAGATTTATTTACCTATAATTGGTTTTTTTATTCTTTTAATTATTGCTTTTTTTATTAAAAGATTTTTTTTCAAGACTTAATTTTTTAATACTATAAATATCTTAATAAGTTTTTTTCAGTGCATAAGTCAAGCCAATTGAGCTATGAGTACCGGCTGCCGTAACAATTTTTGCTATTAAAAAATAAAACTATCTAATAAAATCTTCCAAATAACTAAATGGAGGACAAAACTTTCCTTGTGAAGCTGTAGTAGCTCTGTTTATACGGCCGTCATCTTGATTTATTAAATAAGGTAAAACTTCCGATATAATGCTATTACCAAATTCTTCGCTAGATTCATTAGGTAACTCTGAAGGTAAATTATCAACAGCCATAACTGCAATACCTTTGCTACCCAAATCAATTTCTTTCATTGAATTGATATCAATTGAATAATAAGGTTTTGCAATCGTTGTAGATCTTACGGTAGTTGGTACAGCTCCATTAATATCGCAGGTAATATCACCTATGATTTTTAGGTTCTTAAATTCATTAATTTGATTTGGATAAAATAATTTTGGAAATTTTGGTTCCCAATAATGACCAGTTATAAGCATATCTGTATCAAATAGGTAATTTTTTACTTTTGACTTATATTCATGAGGGTTTGAAGCAAAATCTTGAACTGAATAATCTTTGCCATCATTCCGTTCAACATAGTCTCTAGTCGAAATATTACAAAAAACTGCTTCATTATATTTTTTGTTTAAATAATCATTTATTGAAACCTGTTTAATATTCGCATGTTTTAAAACTTCCATAGAACCTTTGGCAACATTTCCCCTTCCGGTTTGTAGTATTTTGAGCTTATTAAAATTTTGTTTACTGAGTAATTCTTTAATTTTTTCATAGTTATTAATTTCAAAAGCTCTTGGAAGTGATTTTTCTTTCTGTAATTTTAGATAAAGATTAAGTGTATTGTAACAACCAACAATACCTGCAAACCTTCCAAAACCAAGATATCGATATCCCTTTCCGGATACTTCTCTTATATTTTCATAGTCAATCAAAGTAATATTTTTTTTTAAAATCTCTCTTAAAAGCTCTTTCTTATAAATAATAGCTTTGTCTTGTGTGGCTTGGTTGATATAATTTCGAACTTTAGTTGTATGTGAAAAAAAGAGATAACATTTATTTTCAATAAGCGTTGATATCTCAACTTCTTTCACGCCAAAAATGATATCGGAATGACTTATATCTTCCTTTATTTTTGCGCCTGCTTTTGCATAATCCTCATCCTTAAAACATCTTTTTTTGGAGGGTTGAACAAAAACATGCAAATTGGGAAATTTATCAGTTAAAGCTTGTATTTGATCGGGGGTAAAGGGAGATCGATTTTCATCAATACGTGCTTCTTTGATTATAGATATAGTAAAATATTTTTTAATCATTAAACAAATAAAACTATTAGGATTGATTATGGAAGTAAAACTATTTTTAAAACTGTTTATACTTTTTATAAAAAATAAATTTATAAATTTAAATGAAAAATTGAATTTAGAGAGCGTTCTGTAACTCTGTCACCCCACCGATACACTATATTAATCTATGTTTTTTGTGAAGTGTCTGCTCTTGGGTGTCTGCTATTTTTTCTGATTTTTGCGTTCTAATGACAAAATTTTGAGCATTATTCCATACTAATTAATTGTTCATATTTGAGCACAGTAGCAAATTCATTTTGAAGACTTGCTAGAGAAATTTGATGAACTTCTTCTGAACTAAATCTTTCGCCACTTAATCCTTCTTTATCAAAAGTTGCTGTAGCATCTGAAATCACATATGTCTCATATCCAAAGTTTCCTGCCATTCTTGTTGTAGTAGATATGCAATGGTCACTAGTTAAACCTACGATAACTATTGTGGAGCATTTTTCCTTATCTAATATTTCTTTTAAGTTTGTTCCTATAAATGCACTATTAACATTCTTAATTATAACAATTTCGTTATCCAGCGGTTTCACCATCTGATTAAATTCAAAACCTGAATTGTTTTTATGTAATGGGGATTTGGGATTTAGAGAACTATGTTTGACGTGAATTATTTTAAGATTTAAATCTCTCCATTTATTTATCAATTTACTACATATTAGTTCTGCATTTTTATTATTTCTATTACCTCCCCAATATTTTTCATCTAAAAAACCTTTTTGCACATCAACAACTAATAAAACTGGATTTTTTTTTATAAATTTTTTCATCTTATATAAATTATTATGGGGCGTTTTGTTACTCGCCTCTAGTCATTTATACCACAAAAACCAACACATTTTCAAAAACTTCGTGTAAGGAAATCAATATTTTTGCAGGACTTTTGCAGGAGACTTCGTGCTATGCTATAAATTGTCTTATGGACACAACATTTATTAGAAGCATAAAACTTAACGATAAAGAAGACTGGCAAAAACTCTATCACGGTTATGCTGAGTTTTATAAAGTTGAAATGACACAGACTATATTAAATACCATATGGAGTTGGTTGACAGATGAACAGCATGAACTTAATGGATTGATTTGTGAGTTTGAAGAAAAAATAGTTGCCTTTGCTCATTACAGAAGAATGCCAAGTCCTTTAAGAGGAAAGGATATTGGTTTTTTAGATGATTTGTTTGTTTCTCCTGACTACAGAGGTTTAAAAATTGGTGAGAAACTTATTTTAAAATTAGATAAAATTTCTAAAGAAAAAGGATGGGGTTTGGTTAGGTGGATAACGCGCAATGATAATCTAAGAGCAAAATCTCTATATGACAGAGTTTCAAAAAAAACTAATTGGGAAGTTTACGAACTATAAATTGTAGCGGGGCGCTCTGTTTCCTAAACTATGTTCCCCAAGTCGCAATATATAAGACTTTTTCAAAAGTGTCTGCAGTAATTTCTCGTTTTTGACGAATTTGCGACTTGAGAGTGTCTGCAACTATACAAATAGGGGGATTTCAAAGTGGCATAATTGTCTTTGATGAGGTAATTTTAAATTATGAAAAAAAACTCTCATCATATGTGTTTTGTGAAATACACTATTTTTATAATGAATAATAATGTCAAAAAATCAATTTCTTAATTTTAAATTTAATTGTGAAACAATTTTTTAAAATAATATCTTTTTCTTATTTAATTGTTCTTTCAATAGCACTTTTAATTCCTTTAGATCTTTTTATAATTACTCAATTTGTTGAAGAAGAAAAACATCTCAGCAACAATACTTCTTTTATAATACACCTAGTTCTTTTTTTTATTCTTTATTTATTCTTTTATTTTTCTTTTTCTAATAAATTTAAAATCTTATTATTTTGCATAATTTATTCTGTAGTAGTTGAAATATTGCAAATATTTACCTCAAGAGGTTTTCAAATTTTTGATATTATATTTAATTTGATAGGTGTATTAGTTTCATTTTTATTTTTATTATATTTTTACAAAAATAAGAGGAAGCAAAGGGAAATTAAATAAATGGGGCGTTCTGTTTCCCAACACATCGTCCCAATGCGTTGCATTATAACACTTTTTTAAAAGTGTATGCAAAAGGTGTATGCATTGATTTCTTGTTTTTGATGAATTTGCGACTTCGGACTGTATGCAGTCGCAACCTATACAGATAAGTCGCATTTATTCTATTTGGTATTCTTATTTGATAACTTTTGATTATAATTCGGATGTTTCCCCTACTTGACTACTTAAATTCAACTATAGTTATATTTTTTAATTTTAGAAAATGATTTTTAAATGTAAAAAAATCAGAAAAAGATCAACAAAAATATTTAAAAAAATAATTTTATCTATTTTGATCAAATTCATTAATTTGTTTGTATTGAGCTGGCAAAGCTAGAACTCCACTTATTATAATTAATAAGGCACCTATAATTGCAAGTAAATTTAATATTTCATTAAAAAAAATGAAACCAAAAATTAAAGACCAAAAAATTTGTATATAAATTAAACAACTAATAGCACCAAAGTATCTTTGTGATTTTTTATAAGCTATAACTATTAAAACAAACATACCTAATGCACCTCTCCATAAACTGTTTAAAGAAAAACCTTGACTAGGAACTATTTCTGCTGCTGCAGTAATTGATTC